>CAZCQC010000269.1:0-3183 GCA_964500155.1 uncultured Rikenellaceae bacterium
AATTACAGACCTGCAAAATATTTTGATATGCGGTTTCTCCCTGGTGTCTCCTTCGGACAGAGAAATGTCCGATATTACGATTATAGTACAGGGGCAATAATTAATGAAAGCCAGAGGATTGAATCATCCTTTCTCGAATTCCCCTTGTTGCTTAAGTACAAGGGTGCCAGGCTGAACAATGTAAGGCCTTATGTTATTGGCGGCATAAATTACAGGTACGACCTTGCAGGGAAAAAAGAATATGATGAAGACAAACAGGTTTATTTAAGGCTTAAAAGATCGGATCTTTATTATGAACTCGGAGCAGGTCTTGACTTTTACCTGCCTTATTTTAAGCTTTCCATTGAACTAAAGACCTCACGCGGGATCAGAGATGTAATTGTCCATGAGACTGCTCAGTATCCGGAGTATGTGAATGCAATCGAAAAAATGCAATCCAGAATATGGATTATTGCATTTCATTTTGAATAGAAATGTCAAAACTGATTCAGCTGAATGTCAGTCCCGAAACTGCCGCTGATGAAACTGCTATCCGCAGATTGGCAGGATCGCTTTCAGGGATTCCTCCATCAGGGATCTCATTCCTCAGGATAATCCGAAAATCAATTGATGCAAGGAAGAGGGATATTATCGTCAATCTTGAAATTGAAGTCTTTTCCGGTATTGACCTGCCAGTCCCTGCCATAACTCCCTTCAATCATCAGAATGTGGAAGGGAAACCTGAAGTAATTATAGTCGGGGCGGGTCCGGCTGGCCTGTTCGCTGCACTACGGCTGATTGAGCTTGGGATACGTCCGGTTATAATTGAAAGGGGGAAAGATGTCTCTGCACGAAAGAAGGATATTGCGAGGATAAGCCGTGAGCAAGTCATTGATCCCGATAGTAATTATTGCTTTGGAGAGGGTGGGGCAGGAACCTTCTCGGATGGGAAGCTCTATACGAGATCAAAGAAAAGGGGAGACAACCGGCGGGTTCTTGAGCTTCTCTGCCTTCATGGTGCAAATGAGAATATCTTATATGAAGCCCATCCTCATCTCGGAACGGATAAGCTTCCCGGAATCATTTCAAATGTGAGAAAATCTATTACCGGCTCGGGAGGTCTCTTTTTGCTTGAAAAGAGAGTCAGTGATTTTATCCTCGACGGGAATAAAATAAAAGGTGTCGTGGTATCCGGAAATGAAAAATATTTTTCCCCGTTCCTAATCCTTTCTTCAGGTCATTCGGCGAGGGATATCTATCATATTTGTAAAGCAAATGGAATTGATATTGAACAGAAACCCTTCGCGATGGGTATAAGGGTTGAACATCCGCAGGAATTGATTGACAGAGCCCAGTACCATGGAAATCCAAGAGGACAATATCTCCCAGCTGCATCGTACAGCCTTGTAAAACAAATAGATGGGAGAGGTGTTTATTCATTTTGCATGTGTCCGGGAGGATTTATTGTACCTTCAGCCACCACACAGGAGGAGGTTGTGGTTAACGGAATGTCACCTTCAGGGAGAAATTCCCCTTATGCTAATTCCGGAATTGTTGTAGAGATAAAACCTGAAGATCTTCTGAAATTCAGTAAATCAGGAGAACTTGCCGGGCTTGAGTTTCAGAAAGAACTCGAAAGGGAAGCATGGAAAAACGGAGGATATACACAGAAAGCACCTGCCCAGCGGTTAACTGATTTTGTCGGAGGAACAACCTCAGTATCTTTGCCGAAAGTCTCCTATTTCCCGGGAGTGACTTCATCACCACTCCATAACTGGTTACCAAAAGAAATCGGCAGAAGGCTGAGAGATGGATTCAGGCTGTTCGATTCAGTTATGAAAGGTTTTATAACCGATGAGGCGGTTGTATTAGGTGTTGAATCACGGACTTCTTCACCGGTAAGGATCCCGCGTGATCACGAAACACTTCAGCATATAAAAATATCCGGGCTATATCCTTGCGGAGAGGGATCAGGTTATTCAGGGGGTATTGTCTCATCGGCCGTTGATGGAATGAAGGCAGCAGAAGCGATTGTAAATAAAATGGTTAGAAAATAGTATTTCTGAATACATTCAGGCACAATGTCAATTTCTTCTTCTGGCAAATTCCGAAAAAATAACCGATGCCGACATTCCGACATTAAGTGATTCCACACCATAGAGTGAAGAGTTAAACTTTGGAATCAGAAGTCTGGTAGTTATAAACGGAAGAAGATCATCAGAGATTCCCCTGGACTCATTACCAAACAGAATTATTCCCCTGCTCCCGAGTTTTGAAGCGTAAACAGATTCTCCTTCAAGACATGTCCCGTAAACGGGCAATCCTTTCTTCCTGGCCTCTTCCAGGATCTTCCCCAGATCATGATAGCATACAGTGACGTTCAGCATTGCACCCATCGATGCCTGGATGACTTTCGGATTGTAGACATCAACGCTGTTTGAAGAGCAGACAATATGCCTGAAACCAAACCAGGAAGCCGACCTTATTATTGTTCCCAGATTTCCGGGATCCTGTACAGATTCAAGGGCAATAAGCAAACTGTCAGTTATTTTCATCGGATCCGGTGAATCAACAGGAAATGATACAACTGCAATTGCACTATGCGGCGTCACCAGACTTGACATTCTTTGCAGATCTTTATTGGATGCAGGTTCTATCTCATCGATCGATGCCTTTTCGTGGGGTAACAGTAAATCTGTAAATTCAGGTACAGCAGCAAGGAACTTAAGCCTCATGCCTGAACGCAGATACTCCTTTATCAGTTTATCGCCTTCAATTAAATAAAGTTGTTCTTCATCCCTCACTTTTTTAGTCTGCAGAGATTGAATGTATTTTATCCTGTTTTTGCTTATCATTGGTCATGATTATTTTGATGTGGCTCTCTTTTGAATTACTGACGGGATTAATATAAGGACCGCCGGTGAAAGTTATTTTTTATTATTGATATATTTGCTTCAGGCTTTTATGTACAAATTTTGAAAAAAACCGGTTCAAATAAAAAAAATATTTTCCCGTGGAAATTAATTTTCATTATTCTCCTTGTTCTCCTCATTTATTCATGTAATCCGACCAGGTATGTTCCGCAGGGCGAAACTCTTCTGGACAAAAATTACATTGATATTGACAGGGAGGGAATAAATAAATCGGACCTTATTCCCTATATAAAGCAGAAACCAAACAAAAAGATCTTTGGAGCAAGGTTTC
>CAZCQC010000270.1:0-18761 GCA_964500155.1 uncultured Rikenellaceae bacterium
AGGCAAACGCAGGCTGACAATCGATAAAGAAGGGACAGTCGCTTCCCAGTCCGGCTGCAATTGCCTTCAGTTCATCAACACTTAGTGACAGCCTGAACATTTTATTTAATGCCCGTAGCATAAATGCTGCATCAGATGAACCGCCTCCGAGACCTGCACCAGCAGGGATGATCTTATGAAGATGGATATTCAGAAACGGAATCGGGTAGGCATCCCTTAAAGTACTGACCGCCCTAAGAACAATATTATCCTCCTTCCTGCCCGGCAATTCAGATCCGGTCACTGTCAGCATGTCACCCAGACTTTTCGGATCTGATACCAGCTCAAGAGCATCGGTCAGTCCTACCGGATAGAAGACAGTTTCAATGTCATGGTATCCGTCGGGTCGTTTACCTGTTATCCTTAATCCCAGGTTGATTTTTGCTTTTGGAAAAACCAGCATGTCAGGGTATTTGATACAAAAATACCATATGAATCGGATTTTGGTGCTGAAGATTGACAATTTGGTTTTTCAACAAGTTTTTAACAGAAGAATGTTTGTAAGAATAAAAACTGTTTCGAATTAATCAGTATGGTTATTTTTACCTTTGGTCAGCCATGACGGGAAAAGGTTTCTGTCTTGTAAATATCAACAAATCAGTATTATAGTAAAGATGGTAAGACAAAAACAAGGTGCGAGACCGGTTATCACTCAACTACCGGATTTTGGTAAGGTACCACCCCAGGCAATCGATATGGAGGAGGCAGTTCTTGGAGCGATAATGCTCGAGAAAGAAGCTGTGATTACTATCCTGGATATCCTCAAACCGGCAAGCTTTTACAAAGAAGCTCATCAGAAAATATTTAAAGCTGTTTCGGACCTTTCAATGAGGGAATATCCTGTCGACCTCTATACTGTTACTGAAGAACTGAGAGCACATAATGAACTTGAAAGTGTAGGAGGTCCTGTATATCTAACCCAGCTTACTGCAAAAGTTGTATCAGCTGCCAATGTCGATTATCATGCGAGAATAGTCGCCCAGAAATATATTCAACGTGAGCTGATACGGGTATCAACTGAGATACAGAACAGGTCATTTGACGATTCGATTGATGTTACAGAGCTTCTCGACTTTTCAGAGAATGAGCTTTTCCAAATCGCCGAGGGAAATATAAAAAGGGAGGTGTCTCCAATTAATATGGTCATTAAGGAGGCCATAAGGGAGATTGAGGAAGCCGGCAAAAGAGAGGATGCTCTTGTTGGGACGCCTTCAGGCTTTACAAAGCTTGACCGGCTTACTTCAGGTTGGCAGAAATCGGAACTTATAATCATCGCGGCCCGTCCTTCAATGGGGAAGACAGCTTTCGCACTTTCAATGGCACGGAACATGGCTATTGACCATGGTAAACATGTTGCTATATTCTCCTGTGAAATGTCATCCATCCAGCTTGTAAACAGATTGATAATTGCTGAAACGGATATCCCCGGAGAGAAAATAAAGAACGGACGTCTCTCTGAGGAAGAGTGGAAACAGCTTGACACCAGGATAAAGAAACTAGTCCAGGCCCCGATCTTCATTGACGATACACCAGCGATTTCAATATTTGAGCTAAGAGCAAAATGCAGGCGCCTTATGGCTCAACACAAGCTCGATATTGTGATCGTTGACTATCTTCAGCTGATGTCAGGTCCCGAGAATGCGGGAAGTCGTGAGCAGGAGGTAAGCAATATATCAAGATCACTTAAAAGTATTGCCAAGGAGCTGAATGTTCCAATACTTGCTCTTTCGCAGCTGAACAGGTCGGTTGAAATGAGAGGTGGGACAAAGAGGCCCCTGCTTTCAGACCTGAGAGAGTCGGGTGCAATCGAGCAGGATGCCGACATGGTTGTATTCATCCACCGCCAGGACAAATTCGGGATCCCGACTTTTGAGGACGGAAGTTCAACAAAGGGTATCGCTGAAATAATCCTGGCTAAGAACCGTAACGGACCCGTTGATGATCTCCGTCTGAGGTTCCGCGAAGAAAAAGCACAGTTCCTCGATATTGATGATTTTGATATAGACACCAATCCGGAGATCAAGGATGGCTCACAGAGTATTACTCTCGGTTCAAAAATGAACCACGACAGGATGAAACAGATGGGAAATAAGTTTGATCAGGAATCAGACCTGCTTAATGAACCACCTTTTGCATAAATCAATTTGAAATAAAGAGATCCCTCATCCCGAGTCCTCGTGATCCGGAATCCGAATGGATCCGCCGACTGGCGCAGAAATGAGGAATCTCCTCAATGAATTACCGACAATCTAAAATTACTGATTTATTAATACTTAAGATTTATATTTCTATCGGTATCCTGGTAACAGCGTTGATTTAGTTAATCCGTAAAACAATTCTCAGACCAAAGCTTTTGTATTTAAGATCGTCGAATCCAAAGAAAATTCCTGCTTCTCCAAGGAAAAAGATCTCGCTGAGACTGTACCCTATTTCAGTATAATTACTGTGGTACCTTGATCCCAGATACGAGAAAATAAGATTTTCACGGATCAGCGTATTGCTTAATCCTGGTAGAAATTTCAGGACGAGGTAAGGAGTTGTATATTTGAGATGAGCCTCTCCATAGAATTCAGGAGTGCTTAATGAATAGAAAGCGGGGAGCATAAAAGCATCATCATAATTATTAATCAACAATCTTATAGGCTGTGGATTAAAATGGAAGAAGTCGAAATATGACAAACTCCTGTTATCAGCGAATCCGCCAGTTCCCACTCTCCATTTTAATTCGCTGAATGCCCCTGTTTCATGCTTTTGGGAGATTTCGAAATTGAACATATCGAAATGTTTGTAATTATCTGATAATGAAGGAATCATGTTTGCTCCATGTTTCCAGATGAAGATGAAAGTCGGCCAGTCAGATCCCTGCGGAACTTTGTTGCCTCCATAAATCCTGTATTTCTGGAAAGGGGTAAATGTGACATTTGTTACAAATTCAATATGTTTCTGATTAACCACGAAATTAATGATATTGGAACCTGTGGTCAGATATTCATTTTGAGGTAAGTTGGAGGTATATTCCCGACTGGTATTAATAATTGAAAATGATGTATTGTTCTCAAGCACTTTCCTGTTTTCAAATCCTCCGTAGAGTTCCAGAGTCAGCCCGTTTTTAATTTCTGTCTTGTATCCAAGTGTTAAATACCGGCTTTCATAAAGCTTCATGTAATTCTTTTCCATGAGGAGGGAAGTTATACTGTTTATCAGTGGATTAATTCCTCCTCCGGCTCCAATGTCCCTGCTTGTCATCCCTGTTCGGACACTGAATTGTTTTGGTTTCATTCCTTCGATTGAATAGTTGGCGTTTAACCTCCACATGATCTTCTCCCTGCTGAAGGCAAAACGGATGTCCGGATAAAATGCAAGGGATTTTTTGTCTTTGAATCTTTTGTTTATTCTGAAATCGATTCCATAAACGAAGCCGTCGACAGAATTGAAGTTTAAATTTTTCAGATCTATCAAACCACCATTTGTAAAGCTGAAGCCTGTTGTATCTGACCATGTATGGCCCATCACTATATGGTTTAATGCTTTTCCAAAGAGTCCTGGTTTTTTCCCGATTCCTTTTGAAACAGTATCCATTACTGATTCTCTTATCCCTGGAAGATTATTTTTTATACTGTCACTTTTTTCAATGCTGCGGATTTCAATATCCGAGAGCGGGATAGGTCTTATTTCAGCCCAGTAAGTGCTGTCTTTTTTCCCGGCATCCTTTTCAACGATTTGGGTTGTATTGTCCTTTATTTCAAGGCTTTTTGCAGCGCTGTCGCTCCTCGTATCTTTCGATTCTTTTTCCATCAGCCTTCCAAGCTTTATCATATCGCGGTTGGTAAGATCCTCCTTCTGAAGGATCCTGTTTATCTCCCTGTTTGTTTTTGTCACTGCCGTATCAGGAAGATACCGTCCGGCAAATCCGGTTGTCAGATCCTGAGGTTTCTGAAGCTTGTCGTTGGGTTTTACTTCAAGGTATTTGACAGAACTGACATATCCCACATCAGCCCTTATACCAATTATCTGCAGATTAATATCAAACTGGTGACTGACTGGCACCCAGATCTCCTCCTGAACCGGAATGTACAATTCCCTAACCCTGATTTTTCCAACAAGATTCTCATTTGTCAGATCAACACTGTGGAGGCACCAGAGATCCTCAATAATAAAGATTGTTCCTGCAAAGAGCTGCTGGCTTTTGTGTTTTGGAATGACCTCAATTTTATTGATTGTATATTTCCCCTGAAATGTAGTTCCTATGTATTTAAAGTTATAATAGCTGAAAGCCTGGGGTGAAAGCGGAGAAATTGCCATATCAGCCAGGATAGGTTGATAAAAGCTTGCCTGGATATAATCCATTGGTGAAACTTCATTACCCTGTTCCGGGAAGGTACTGTTATATGATATAACTCGTTGGACATACCTGTCGGGTCCAGTAAATTCTAACTCATTAAATGATTCCAGGAAGAAAGAATCGCCCTCCTTCATAACACGGGAATCTTTTTCAGGTTTCCCTCCGGCTGAAACTGTAACATTTTCACCCGACCGTCCCATCCGCATTGATTTCTCAATGAGTTTCGGTATCCTTTTTATGAGCAGGTTTCCCTTCAGGTATACTTCTGCTTTATAATAATCAATATAGTTAAGATAATATGGAGCAAATCCTATAACCTTCCTCATTATGGACTGGGCAGGATCTTCCCCCGAAGGAGCTATTCTGACCTCCGGTATTTCATAAATCTGTTCAGGCAGTGTAATATTTCGGACAAGAACTGTGTCGGAGAGATTTATATTCTCAAATACCGGTTCATACCCAAGGCTCTGGTAGATGACCATATAATTGCCTGGCTCAAGTCTTAACTCATAATCACCTCTGGTATTGGATGTTGTTCCCTGCTTCAGTTCCTGAATATAAACAGTAGCATATTGTACCGCCTGTCCGGAGTTATCAATGATTTTACCTTTAAGCACCTGGGCATCAGCCAGCTGACCAATAAATGAAATCAGGATAAAAAGCCGAATTCCCAGCTTCATCATGTTTTTTTGTGATCCTGTGTCAGTTCTGGTCATGATCTTTTGCCGGCAACAACTATTACTATTTCCCCTTTTGGGGTATGCTTTTCGTAATATTCAGCAAGAAATAATAAGGTCCCCCTGATATTTTCCTCAAAGACTTTTGTCAGTTCCCTTGAAACACATGCTTCCCGATCGGGACCAAAACAAGAGCTCAGATCTTCCAGGGTTCTTACGAGCCTGTAAGGTGATTCATAGAATATCATGGTTCTTTGTTCATCCGTCAGGCTTGTCAGTCTTTTATTTCTTCCTTTTTTTGGAGGAAGGAATCCCTCAAAACAAAATCTATCAGATGGAAGACCTGAATTCACAAGTGCCGGTAAAAGAGCTGAGGGGCCGGGAAGAGTCTCGACAACAATCTCTTTTTCAAGGCAAGTTCTTACCAGCAGGAATCCAGGATCGGATATCCCCGGGGTGCCTGCATCCGATATAAGGGCAACTGTAGTGCCGGAAAGGATCTTAAAACATATTGACTCCACACTTTTATGTTCATTGAACATATGGTGCGACTGGACCGGGGTTAAAATATCATAATGGTTTAAAAGCTTTCTGGCCTGCCTTGTATCTTCGGCAAGAATAAGTTCCACGCTTCTAAGGACTTCAACAGCCCGGTAGGTAATATCCCTGAGATTTCCGATCGGTGTAGGAACCAGGATAAGCTTACTCATGAGCAAGGAACTTACGTTTTATCAGATCAATAAGCTGCCTGACAGCTTCATTTCCTGTATTTTCACCTGAGTAACTCATTATTACTGCCATGGCATCGGAAAGACTTCCAATCGACTCCAGTTTCTGGATCGCCTGGTTATAAGAATCGGTGTTCCCGTCAAATATCTCTCTGATAAAAAGGAACTTGTCGTTGATTCCGATAGCTTCATCAAGGCTCAGAAGAGGTTTCGTTTTCAATATTTCCAGAACATCATCTTCGTGCTTATGTCCTCCAAGCTTTTCATTGAAGCTTTCGGATCTGTTTGAGAACTGATCTGCAATTATCGATTCGGAAGTTCTTTTTTCAGTGCGGACCGTTTCTTCCTTTGGTATTTGAATTGCTTCCGGTATCACTTTAGCAACAACTTCTTTTACCACTTTTTCAGGTAGAGCAAAAGTCTCCTCAGATTTCCCGGTGAGTTTTTCACGGATTGTCTCCTCTATAACCGGGGATTTTTCCATTATGGGAGAAGCTATTTTAGCCTGCAGGTTTTTAAACAGGGCAATAACCTCCGAAGCGCTTTTGCATTTTGACTTTGCCAGCTCTATTTGTAGTTCCGGAACACCCGGGTAACTTTTAAGATCATCAATGATTTCCCTTACTTCATTGAGATCTTTTATAATAATATCGATTGTTGAGTTTAAATCCATGCCATCTGGTATATTAATAACAAACCATTTTCCTTATTTTGCAAAAGTAAATATTATTACATAAGTGTTAACGGATTTAAGTTACATTTAGCGTTTGCACAGGACATTAATTAAGTATGGATTTTCTTGAGAATTCAGGACGGGTAAGCGGAAAACGCGGAACAATAGAGGTTATTACCGGATCTATGTTTTCCGGTAAGACCGAAGAACTTATAAGAAGGCTCCGCAGGGCTCAGTTTGCCGGTCTGAAAGTAGAAATCTTCAAACCTTCCCTGGATAAACGGTATTCAGAGGACAGGGTGGTTTCGCATGATGACAAGTCAATCGTTTCCACTCCTGTCGACAATGCATCTTCAATTCTTCTTCTGGCAGGTGAGGTTGACGTTGTTGGAATTGATGAAGCCCAGTTTTTTGACAGTTCAATTGTTGAAGTCTGCAATAAGCTGGCCGACAATGGAGTGAGGATCGTAATTGCCGGACTTGATATGGATTTTATGGGAAACCCTTTTGGCCCGATTCCTGCACTTCTTTCAATTGCCGAATTCATTACTAAGGTTCACGCAATATGTATGCGATGCGGAAGCCTTGCACAGTTTTCATTCAGGAAATCAGAGGAGGAACAGGTAGTTGTACTCGGCGAAAAGGACAAATATGAGCCTCTTTGCAGGGAGTGTTACAACAAAGCAATGAAAAAAAGTTAAAGTGAATTTTACAACTTCAGATATTGCAAAAATTACCGGGGGAACATTAACCGGACCCGGGGATATTATCGTGTCGGATCTGGTTACCGACAGCAGACAGGTGAGCTTTACTGAAAATACTGCCTTCATAGCGATCAGGGGAGTAAATCATGACGGCCATAAGTTCATTGATTCCCTTTTCAAAAGGGGAGTGAGGGTGTTTATTGTTGAAAGACTTCCTTTAAAAGTCGATTTTTATCCTGATGCAGCCTTTATTGTAACAGGAAATAGTGTCGACGCTTTACAGCTTCTGGCTTCTGAAAAAAGAGCTTTTTTTAAGTCGCCGGTTATTGCCGTCACCGGAAGTGCCGGGAAAACCATTGTAAAAGAGTGGCTTTCTGATCTTCTTGGAAGGACTTCACCAGTGGTCAGGAGCCCCAGGAGTTATAATTCCCAGATTGGTGTTCCTCTTTCAGTATGGAAACTTGAGGACAAATTCAATTTCGGGATTTTTGAAGCCGGTATCTCTTTCCCTGGCGAAATGGAAAAGCTTCAGAGAGTCATTAATCCTGATATCGGAATCATAACCAATATAGGTGATGCACATAATGAAAACTTCCCCGATCATGAAACCAAAGCGAGGGAAAAGTTGAAATTATTTGTAAATGCTTCATCTATAATATTCTGCAGAGATCATTCACTTATTGCCAGACTTATATCGGGTGATCAGAATTTAAGTGAAAAAAACCTTATTGACTGGTCATTCAGTAATCATGATGCCAGAATATTCGTAAAAAAAAGGCAGCTGGACTCTGAACATACGGGTCTGGAGATTATTTTCAATGATAAAACTTGCAATTTTAAGATCCCGTTCAGCGATCGTGCTTCTGTGGAAAATGCAATAACTGCGGCATCTGCCTGTCTTGCAGTCGGTATGAATCCTGACGACATAGGGGAGGGCCTTTCTGAGCTTGTCTCAGTAGCTATGAGAATGGAACTGAAAAGCGGGATAAATAATTGTCAGCTCATTGAAGATTTTTACAATTCCGATCCGGGTTCACTTGGAATGGCACTTGAATATCTCAGATCACAAAACAACCGTAAAACAACTCTCATACTTTCTGATTTTATCCAGAGCGGACGTGAAGAAAAAGAACTTTATAGTGAAGTTGCAGAGCTTGTCAGGAAAACCGGAATTGATAAATTCATAGGCATAGGAAAGGCATTGATGAGGAACAGTTCATCATTTGACGATGAAGCCAGATTCTTTTATTCAACCGATGATTTCATTACTCATTTCAATGGCAACGAGTTCTGGAACGAGATGATACTGTTGAAAGGTGCCAGGGTTTTTGAGCTTGAAAGGATCGGGAGACTGCTTGAACAACAGGTCCACATTACCGTGCTTGAAATCAACCTTGATGCTATATCTCATAATCTCAACGAGTTCAGGAAGTTTCTCAATCCGGAGACACGAATTATGGCGATGGTAAAAGCCTTTGGTTATGGGGCAGGTGCAGCGGAAATAGCCACGTTAATGGAATACCATCAGATAAGCTACCTTGGAGTGGCGTACGCAGATGAAGGTGTTGAGCTCCGTAAAGCGGGAGTAACAATTCCTGTCATTGTTATGAATCCTGATCTCACATCAGCTGACGTTATAATACAAAATAATCTTGAACCGGAAATATACAGCTTTTCATCCCTTGAAAGATTTGCCGAAGCAGCCTCAAGGAACGGGCTTTATAACTATCCGGTCCATTTAAAAATTGATACCGGGATGCATCGCCTTGGTTTTATGCCTGATGAAATTGATAAGCTGGCTTCAAGGATGAAAGAGTTCACCTGCATCAGAATAATGTCAGTCTTTTCTCACCTTGCGAGTAGTGAAGATCCTGCATATGATAGTTTTACCCACCATCAGGTAGAACAGTTCTCTTCAGCAGTCAGCAGTATCCGGGAGACAGTGGGATACTCTTTTCTGCGTCACATTCTCAATACTTCGGGAATTATCAGGTTTCCACAATATCAGTTCGACATGGTAAGACCTGGTATCGGAATTTACGGTGCAGGGTCATTCAAGGGTATATCCCTCCGACCAGCCAGCCGGTTTAAAACACGGATTTCTCAGATAAAGAGGATTCCGGCGGGTGAACCTGTAGGTTATGGTTGCGCTGATGTGTCTGACACTGAACGGGTGATAGCTATCCTTCCCGTAGGTTATGCTGATGGATTGGACAGAGGGCTTGGAAACAGGAAGGGTAACCTCTTTATCAAAGGAAAATTAGCACCCCTTGCAGGCAATATATGCATGGATACATGTATGGTGGATATAACAGGAGTAGATGCCTCAGAAGGAGATGAGGCAGAAATATTCGGGCAGAATATTTCAATTAATGAACTTGCAAGGCAATGTGAAACAATACCTTATGAGATATTGACATCAGTTCCGCATAGAGTAAAAAGAATTTTTTTCAGGGAATAGGATCAGGTCATTGCCCCGATTCGCTAATCGCTTCAAGTTTTGAATGGTTAAGTACCACAATTTTCCTACCCGCAATATCAAGTATATCCTCTGAGACAAGGACTGAAAGTGTCCTGATTGCATTTGACGTTGTCATACTTGAGAGGTGAGCCAGGTCTTCCCTTGAAAGAAGAACCCTGAGAGTCTTTCCGTCTGCCTCCAGCCCGTACGTATCTCTTAGCAGAAGAATCGACTCGGCCAAACGTCCCCTCACATGTTTTTGAGTAAGGGATATCATTCTATTATCAGCAGAAACAAGATCTTCGGCGATAATCTTCATAAACCTGATCGCAAGTTCGGAATTCTGTCTCAGGATTCTGCTCATTGCATGTTTTTCCAGAATAACCACAGCAGACTCTTCAATCGCAACCGCATCAAATGGAAATGAGACATCTGAAAAAAGTGACCTGTAAGCGATGAAGCTGTGAGGGCGCAGCATTTTTAATATCTGTTCCCTGTTTCCTGCACCAACCCTGAATAATTTAGCTTTTCCCGAAACGATGCACATCAATCCTTTTGGTTTGGTGCCTTTGCTTATTATTGTATCACCCTTTCTTAAATTTACCGCCAAATGATGCTGATCGAGAATCTCCTTGTCAGCCTGACTTAAACCCCTGAAAACTGAAGATGCTCCTTCGATGCATATTTCTATATAAGGATCTTTATACTGCATGATAAAAGATTAATATTTTGCTACGATAGGCATTTTTCTGCCGTCACCAAATGATTTTGATGATATTCTCAGAACCGGGGGAGCCTGATATCGTTTATATTCATTGTAGTTTATAAGCCTGAGCACCTTATCGACAACTGACCTTTCAAATCCTTCAGGTTCGATCTCATCAGCCGGTTTCTGCAATTCTATATACTGGTAAAGTATCGAATCGAGTATTTTGTAATCTGGTAGAGAATCAGTGTCGAACTGACCTGGTTTTAATTCCGCTGAGGGCAGTTTCAGAATTATGCTTTCCGGAATAATTTCACTCTCCCTGTTGATGTATCTTGCAAGTTTATAAATATCTGTTTTGTAAACATCTCCTATAACAGACAGGCCTCCTGACATGTCGCCATACAGAGTACCATAACCAACCGCGGCCTCGCTTTTGTTTGATGTATTCAGCAGGATATATCCAAATTTATTTGCAAATGCCATAAGAAGTACCGCCCTGATCCGTGCCTGGATATTCTCTTCTGTGATATCACTTTTTTTCTCCTTGAAGAAGGGAGCGAGGGTATCGAGGAAGGCTGAAAATGGTTTTTCAATACTGATGATGTCGTAACCTGCACCGATATTATCTGCAAGGACAATCGAATCTGAAACGGAATGTTCAGATGAATATCTCGATGGCATTAACAGGGCCTTTATATTCTCATGTCCCAGTGCCTCGCTTGCCAGGCAGAAAACAACAGCCGAGTCAATTCCTCCCGATAATCCTATAATGCACTTTTTAAAACCTGTTTTTGCAAAATAATCGCGTATTCCTGTAACAAGGGCTTTATGAACCAGGGAAACAGGTTCATATACAGGGTTATTGTAAGTTGCAGCTCCCGATATGACCTCCTCGAGCGAAAAAGTTTCAACAATCTCCTCAAAGTATCCGAGCTGGCGGAATATTTTACCATCGGGGCTGATTATCAGGGATGCGCCGTCAAAAATCAGTTCAGTATTAGCACCAGTCTGGTTGGCAGTAATAACCGGGATCTTATGTTTAACTGCCTTTGAAATAAATATATTCTTTTTTGCTTCCACCTTTGTATATGAAAATGGAGAAGCCGATATGTTGATTATAAGATCGGGGTTATACCTCGAGAGTTCATCCATCGGGGAAATTGAATATAGCCTCGATTTTTCGAACTTGTTGTCAAAAGGCTGTTCATCCCAGAGGTCCTCGCAGATTGTCAGAGCAATTTTTATCCCTTTGATAGTGAAGATTGAGAAGTTTTTCTCGGGTTCAAAATAGCGGTACTCGTCAAAAATATCATAAGTGGGCAGCAGGGCTTTGTTGGTTTTAAAAATAATTTTTCCTTCCGAAAGCACCAAAGCTGAATTAAAAAGCTTTTTCCCTTCTGGGTCGGTATTGAAAGTGGGAGAACCAACGATAGCAGTTATACCAATACAAAAGCCGGCAATTTCTTTGACAGTCTGATCGCATTTCTCAATAAAATCAACCCGGTCAAGCAGATCAAGGGGCGGATATCCCGGAATGCAGAGTTCAGAAAAAATTACCAGATCAGAACCTTCATTCTTTGCCTTGTCAAGGGCTTTGCAGATCAAATCCTTGTTTCCTGCAAAATTGCCGATTTTATAGTTGAGCTGAGCGACAGATATTTTCATAGAGGTCAGGTCAGAAATTAATGCCGAATATAAATTTCAGCAGTTTATGAGTTGTACGGTCAGTTTCGAGGCTTTCAAAATCCTTTGTAATGTCAAATATATTCGTTTCATAGCCGAGGCCGAGAACAAGGGAAGTATTACCATCAATTGAATATTCGGCGCCTGCTGTAAGATGGTAACCTGCGTTGAACCTTCTTATTTCAGTCATTGCAAACTTTCCTTTAACGTCGATTGAAGGGATATCTACTCTACCGTTAATGACAACTTTAGGATCAAGGCCGAATTCAGCAAAATAAATAAAATAACCTTTTTCAGAGGTTTTTATCTTAATACCTACAGGCATTGAGATATACTGGAGCCTGTATATAACAGGTTCTCCTGCAGCAATTGTGGAAGTATGATCGGGGAATCTGAAGAAAGAATCATCAGCGTTTACAAGCCTTGCACTGGCTGTGGTAAAAGCAAGTCCGGAATTAAAATACCAGTTATCGGTGAGATGCCTCTCAGCCGAAATGCTGAAGAGAAAACCTGTCCTGGCTCCCTTGTTACTTACATTCTCCGCGTCGGTTCTGAACCATGAGATTACCGGAGCAGCATAAATACCATACCTGTAATCCTGGGCAACTGTATTTCTGCCCGGGATCAATAAAATCATGAAGAAGAAAATTATCTTCTTTTTCTCAATTGATTTAATTATCGGTAGCATTGTATTAATATCTAAATCCTTATTGTCTGTTTGATTTTCCAGTAATAAAACTATCCCAAAAATAGCAAATAATAACTGAAGAATCAGAAACGTTTTATCTGTTGTTATTAAATCAAAAGTATCTATTTTAGCCGTATCAACTGAATCATATGCAAATCAGGTATAAATTCTTAATTTCCATTTTGTTGTTGTCGCTCTGTTTTGTGTCCTGCAGGAAGAATCCGTACAAAGTAAACATTTCATCAGTGAAGGCTGATATTGAAATAAAGCGGCTTGAGAAGGATCTTTTCACAATTAATCCTGAAGAGATCGGATTGAAACTGCCTGATCTCAGAACTAAATATGGTTCTCTTTTGCAGGTTTTCAGTTACGCCATTAATACTGGAGATATAAATGATCCTTCCTTTGGTGATTTTCTTGTGAGATTCTGTACAGACAAGCAAAACAACGATGTTTTCGACCTGACAATGAAACACTTCCCCGATCTTGCCTCAGTTGAACGGAATCTTGAAGATGCTTTTCGTCATTTCAAATATTATTTCCCTGATAAGGTTGTACCACAAGTTTTTTCATGCATCACAGGGTTTAATGCAAGTATTATAACAATGTCGGGCGAACCGGCTCTGGGGATTGGCCTCGACAAGTACCTGGGTCCTGATTGTGAGTATTATCCCGGCCTTGGAATCTATACTTATATGTCGGCCAGGATGAAGCCCGAATATATTGTACCCGACTGCATTCACGGGTGGGGTGCTTCACAGTGGGATTTTGCCTTAATGAATTACCCTGCCGATAATGTCCTTGCAGAAATGTTGCACGAGGGTAAGCTGAGGTACTTTACCAGATGCATGTTGCCTGATATTGAGGATGAGATAATATTTGGTTTCACACCGGGGCAGATGATATTCTGCAGGAATAATGAAGGACAGATGTGGCAATATATGATTGAGAATGATCTGGTTTTCAAAACCGATCAGTTTACGATACGGAAGCTTGTAGGAGATGCTCCTTTTACAAGTTATTTTACAAATGAGTCACCCGGAAGGGCTGCTGTCTGGCTTGGGTTCAGGATCATTGAATCGTTTATGAATAAAAACCGTGGAGCAAATCTTGAATTTCTCATGAATGATATTAATATCCAGGAAATTCTTGAGAAGGCAAAATATGATCCGAAATAAATAAGGGGCCTTTTGAGCCCCTTAATTTCATAAGATCGTATTACTCTATTCAGCCGGATGAATTGCCTCTACAGGACAAACATCAGCGCAGGCACCGCAGTCAGTACATACGTCCGGATCGATTTTATAAATGTCGCCTTCAGATATTGCTTCAACCGGACACTCGTCAATGCATGTTCCGCAAGCAGTGCAATCTTCATTAATTTTGTAAGCCATTTTTATACTTTTTTTGGTTAATTATAACATCAATTCTGCAAACATATTCTAAATTTTTCAAATGAAAAAGAATCTTTGATATTTCCTTGGTTTTTTATTTTGTCCCGAAATGCAAAGAAGAGGCCAAACCATCGACAATCAGGAAATACTAAAAGTCGAGGCTGAAAGAGAGGTAGAAAATTCTGGGCAGAATATAACCGTCTTCTATTCCCCAGGCCCAGTCAGCTCTTACAAAATAGCCCATAAGTTGTGCGCGGAGCCCGGCACCAAAGCCTGCAACAATAGGCTTCCTGTTTGAATCAAGGGTTACTGTTACAGGTCCGTTTTTGAAAACTTCAGTATCGTAGGCATTCTCGCCCGACCATGGACTTGATCCAGTCCATGCGGTACCAATGTCTCCAAACCCTACAAGCTGCAGGCTGTTGAGAAAGTTGGATCTTAAAGGATGTCCGGCAAAGTATCTAATAAATGGCCATCTTATTTCACTGTTTATCAGGGCGAAATTATTTCCATTCCTGACATTCTGGGTAAAACCTCTCATATTTGTTGCAAGGGCCTGAAATCCGTAATTCTGTGTGGGACTAACCGGAATGGAAGTGTCGAACATTTCATATTTGTTAAAAAGATACCCCATCCAGTTATCAACTCCTCCAAGGTAATAGACAAGTTTGGTGGGACCAAAAGATGAGCTTGCAGCAAAGCGGTTTGCCCAGATAAGTTCCCTGTGTATCCGTGTGTAATGCCTGAAATCGCCTCCGACAACAAACATGTCCGACTTATTGGTTGTTATCTGCCTGTAGTACTCCCCGAAAACTTTAAACCTTGTGCCAAAATAAATATTGACATTTCTCTTTCGGGTATTGTCAAAGATCACTTCACCTTTAAGTCCGCCCCAATGTTGCGAGAAGGTTTCCGAACTTAAAGAATTCAGATCCTGGGCGAGCATTACATTTCGGTCGTTTCTGTAGGAGAAGGTTCCCCTTAAGGCAAGGACCGGTGTTATTGGTTTGGCAAAAGTAATATATACGTTGTGAGTATGCGTTTTGTACAGGTAGCCGTTTTCATCCTGGCTGAAATAAGCCTGTCGGTGAAAGATAAACTGCTTATCGAATTTCCCCTTCAGGTTCTCAAAACTGAGAAGATACTCATTACTGTCGAAGTTTCCTGAAAACCTGAATCCTGCAGTAAGCCTGTAATCTTCGAACAGATCAATGATCCCGAACCGGGTCAGCATATTGATCCCGGGATTGAAGTAGCCCGATCCGCCGTTAAATACCTGGTAAGTATTGTTCAGAAATGTAAAGTCTATCTGATTGGCAATATAATTATTATAAAAAGATGTTTCATATATTCTTATCAGAGGGAGATCTATTTTTCCTGTATCAAGGTCAATATCCATATATTTTTTCCGCCATTGCTGTTCATAGAAATTCTGCTTTTCTTTTTCGAAAATATAATGGCTTATATTGATGGGTTCATTCTTGATGTAATACTCATAGAGCGGTTTTGTAAGGGTATCCCTTCTTCTCCGGTCTTCAGCGATCAGCCATTTCCTGATCTCCTCAATACTGTCAGCCCTATGAAATAGTTTGTCCTGCTCCTTGCGGAAATTGCTTTTAATCATTTCATTCCGGGATACTTTTCCCTGACTGCCGGAGGTCCCTCTTCTCACCCTGTATTTGCCGTCCTTGAAGATAACCTCACCAAAAAGATCTGAACCATCAGGCAGTGACTGGTTCAATATATTCCTGTCGTAGTTTGTTTCAGGTGAGGATCTGATAAAGTAACGGTAATGCATTGCAGTGTCTATATAGCTTATTGAGCTGTCAAAAACTGCAGAATATCTGTTGAGTATGCCATTGCTGTCACCGATATACGAAATGCTGTTTCCAGCTGTCCCTGATGCCTGGTATCTGCTTGAATACTCTCCTTCAGAGAGCCTAACAAGCAAGTTATTCTTCTTTTCAATATCATATGTGAAAAGATCAAAAACGGGGGAGAGCTTCTCGAATGGATCACTTGTGTTCGTCAGAGTATCTGATAACCTGTTTGAAGAGAATATTATTTCGTTTCCCTGGCTCCCCAGAAATGACGGATTAAGATCATCGGCAACATCCCGTGTAATTTGCTCGTTGGTTCCCGAAGCTACGGTGTGGATGTAAATGTCTGTTATTCCATCTTTTACCGCTGACATAATTATCCTGGACCCTTCAGGGGAATATGAGAAATCGAGGACCTTATCAAAGTAGAGGAAGTTTTTCTGCTCGGTTTTCTTCTCCCCGGTCCTGAAGAAGTATATAACCATTCCAGCCTTCTCTTCATTTAAATATGTCAGGATTCTGCTGCTGGGATGCCATCCGATTACAGGGTATTTATTATCAGTCTTATGCTCGTACTTAGGTTCTGCTCTGAATATGTTCTTTGTCTTCCCTGTCGACTGATCATAAAGCCAGATCCTTTTCCTTCCCCAGTCATTTGTAACATATGCGATATACTTTTTGTCGGGACTGATCTTTACCTGCTGGTAAACCTGCTCTTTTACCGACTTTCTCAAAGTCTTTTCATCATCTGCCGGAAGGTCGCGGTCGGTAGAAAACTCCTCAACGTAATACTGTTTCCACTCCACAAGAAGCTCTTTCAGCTTGACTCCCAGAACATACAGGAAGCCGTCGTCGACGTTTTTATATACCTTGGTGAGGTAAATTATATTGGGAATTATTGCTTCTCCATATTTTCTTCCGATGAATCTCCAGAATGATTGTCCTGCATAAATTGCATCATCAAACTCAAGGTGATTGATATTCTTGTATTTCCCCGATTTAATGCCATCTTTTACTCTGTTCTCAATATCATAATCCCATCCGGAGGATACATAATTGATAAGACCTTTCAGATACCAGTCGGGCATATAAATAACGGATGAGCTCGAAATCCTGTCCTTGAAATCAGCATTGTACAGCATCTCATTGATTATTGATTCAGTGATAGCTGAGGCTATTTGTTTCTGATATGCAACATGGTCGCCCTCGTAATAGAGCATAACCTTGTTTTTAATTATTCTGCTGAATCCCCCCGTATTATAGGAATCTTCATCAAATGTCACCAGTCCGATATTGGATTGCCTGTATTCGTTATTCTTATTATAAATTACAAAGATCATTCTCTTTTCAAGAGTATAATCAAAATAATCTTCAATCTCATCCAGCTTTTTAATGGCATAATCAGCAGTGAACTGGGCAAGATCCCGTCCGTACTCGTTAAAGTAACAATCAAAATCATCGAATCGGTAGTACGACCAGTAATAGTTGAAATACTGAACCCTGTTCTTCCCGAACGACATCTGATGGCCGTTATAGAACTGACCTTGAGCATTATAAAAGAACATGCTCAGGATAAGTGCAATAAAAAGCTTGGAAGTATTTCTCATCTTCAATACTCTCACATTACAGAACGGATTTAATATCCTCAAATTTTGTTCCAAATAAGTCCGGCCATGGGACAAAACTAAAGATATTCTTTAATAAAATTAATAAGAAGATCAAACTTTATTATTTTTGCAGCATTGACCCGGGTCATTTGTTTTGGTCTGATATTTGTTTTTAGATTATACCTTAATTTCAAATAAACTTGTCGTTTAATCGTTTTAATTTGTATCTGGAAAGATCAGGTAAAAGACCCGTTAAATGAATTAATAAAAAAGATTGCATTATGAAAAAGTTCTTTCTGCTTACAATACTGTTATTCGGAGGAGCAGCGATCTGGGCCCAGCCGATGCTTAAAGTCTCTTCTGCCGAACATGATTTTGGAAAATTTAAGGAAGAAGCCGGTAGTCAGAAGTATGATTTTGTTGTTCAGAACACAGGGAATCAACCTCTGGTAATTCAAAATATAGTAGCATCATGCGGATGCACGACCCCGGAATGGACAAAAAGCCCTATACCTCCGAAAGGCACAGGGAAAATTACTGCTATATACGATCCGAAGGACAGGCCTGGTCCATTTAATAAGACATTATCGGTTTATACAAATTCTAAACCTGAAGTTGTTGTTCTTGTTATTAAGGGTGAAGTTCTACCACATGAAAAAACCACTGAGGAACTTTTTATTTTCCCTGTCGGGCCTGTCAGGTTCGAGAGCAATCATCTGGCATTCACTAATATTAAGAAGAATGAAAAGAAAATCAGGACAATGCAGGTGATAAACACCTCTGCCCAACCGGCAAGAATTGAATTTGACAATGTCCCGCCGCATCTTTCAATGAAAGCTAATCCGTCTACATTGAAACCGGGCCAGAAAGGCCTTATTGAGGGAACGTACGACGCTACCAAGAACCAGGCATGGGGATACACAACAGATATAGTAAGACTTAAAATAAATGATGTTGTCGATCAGAATGTTTATTATGCAGTTAGCGCCAATCTTGTTGAAGATTTCTCAGGACTGTCCAGGGAAGAACTGTCAAACGCTCCGGTATTCAATGTCGAAACAAAGACTGTCGAATTGGGAATAATACCTGGATCTGCAGCCAAAGATGTTGAATTCAAGTTTACAAATGATGGCAAGAGTGATCTTGTTATCAGGTATATAAAAGCATCCTGCGGATGTACTGCAGTTCAGCAAGGCATACAGGGACAGGGTATCAAACCAGGAGAATCAGGTTCAA
>CAZCQC010000271.1:0-6430 GCA_964500155.1 uncultured Rikenellaceae bacterium
GCTTCGATATTGGGACTTTCAGCAATTGAAAATAACCTATTTCTGAAACAATCGGAGGTACACGGAATGAGCCAGAGAGGTGGAGATGTTCAATCACACCTCAGGCTTTCCGACAAACCTGTCTCTTCCGATCTTATCCCATACGGGAAAGCTGATCTCATAATTTCAGTGGAACCCATGGAATCGCTCAGGTACCTGCCCTGGCTTTCAAAATCAGGATGGCTCGTAACAAATTCCACCCCTTTTATTAACATCGATGATTATCCGCCTGTTGAAGATATTTTGAAGGAGATCAGGAAAATAAAGAAACACAAAATTATTGATGCTGACGCAATTGCAAAGCAGGCAGGTTCTGCAAGATCAGGAAATATGGTTATACTTGGAGCAGCCTCGCCTCATCTTGACCTTCCTTTTTCAAGTCTTGAGAATGCGGTCAGAAAACTCTTTGAAAAAAAAGGGGAGGACATAGTTGCGGTAAATCTTAAAGCTCTTATTGCCGGACGGAATGCCTGAAAGCTGCGGCTAAATCTTCCAGCCCGCAATTATCAGAATTTAAATGAGGCATTAATCAGAACCTGCTCCGATCGCGATAGAACCGGATCATATGGGTAAATTCCCTGATAATCGAGCGCGATTTTTACAAAACTGTTGAACGTATATTGGATACCTAATATCAGAAAGTCGCCATCCAGAAGATGATTCCACCTCTGAAAATCTCCCTGTGCAATAACCGACTTCGAATAATCATATCGTGCAAACACTTCAGTTTTTTCAGCAAGGTGAACTGATCCTGTACCAGAAAGTCCCCAGGCATGATGGCCCTTATTTAGATCGAGGTTAGACTTATATGTAATTTCAGCTCCTATTGTGATCCTTTCGTTTTTAAAACCTGCAAATCCCACAAACATTGGCTGCCATAATTTTTTCGTATGTGTAATGTCACCATAAATCCTGAATGCAAAACCATTTTCCGGAGTTAAAGTAAATCCGAGTGAAGATCTGAGGCTATTGTCAAGCTGTATTTTATTGTATCCTTCACCATTCATTAAGGTTATGTCAGCCTTTAAAATATCACTGATCTGATAATCGACTACCATACCAAGGTCAGCAATAAAACCATAACCGTTTATTGACTGATATGTGTTGGCAATATATCTTTTCCCCCAGAATCTTTGCTGAAATTCAAAAAGTCTGGTTCCCGTAATTCCGAATGCGATTTTCAGCTTTTCATTAGAATAAGATAAAGATGCCTCTCTTATATATGCGTATCTTTTTGCTATTGAGCCGGGAGCAAGATCTTCCGGGTTTCCTGCATTGATGATAACTGAGCCGGCAAAGTGGTCATCAGGGGTGAAGGTGTATCCAAGATAGGCCCTGTTAAGTCCAAAGCCGGAAGTTTTTGATGTATCATTAAGATTAAGGTGGAAATCGGCAAATATTTCGGTAATGGGATGTCCTGTCGACTTAACAGTTTGATTATAAAGTATCTGCCATCCCAGAAACAGGAGAATTGTTACAGAGAGGAATTTTTTCATTTCTTTTGCCGGAACAACAGGATAATAATGGATGAATGGCAAAAGTATAATTTATATATTTATATCAGATTTGTTTCTGATTTTTTCTACTGTCATTATGATTAAATTCTCTTAGTTCCTGTTAAGGATATTCTTAAATCTTTATTTAAACATAACTTCTTCTATATGAAACGTTTTACTCTCTTTGTGTTTATTGTCCTGACATTCAATTCTATGTATTCACAAAAAGCTGATTTCAAGGCAGCTGAGAAATTCAGGGGTGACAATCTTACATCCCGTTATGGAGATCTATCAGTAAATCCTACGTGGATAGAAGAATCCGATATTTTCTGGTACTCATTCAAAACTTCAGCAGGGAAGAATTATTACTACGTAAACGCTGCGTCAAGATCAAAACAGCTTATGTTCGACAGCAGGTTCATGGCTTCAGAATTGAAGAAGCTTACCCGTCATCCCTACAATGAACTTGACCTGCCTGTCACCGACCTTAAATTTGAAAAGAAAAGCACCTCTAAATTCACCTTCAAGGTCGATTCGATCAAATTTCTTTACGACATGACAAATCAGAAACTTATCATAAAAGACACCATAAGGAAAGACAAGAAGCCATCCTGGGCCTCTTATTCACCCGACAGCACATGGATAACATATGCTAAAAACCATAACCTGTACCTTATGAAAACAAAAGACAAGGACAGTGTTGAGATACAACTCACTACGGATGGCGAGAGGTACTATAGCTTTGCCGGATATGGAAATACTGAAGATACAACGAAGAAGAAGAAAATAAGGGCAAATGTCGGGTGGTTTAAAAATGAAAAGAAATTATATGTCATCAGGCAGGATGAGCGGAAAGTTAAGGATCTTTTCGTTATAGATGTTCTGGCTCAGCCAAGACCGAAGCTCGAAACATACCGTTATTCCATGCCGGGTGAGGAATTTGTTCCTCAGTCGGAACTTATAATATTTGACGTTGGAACAAAGAGCCGTGTAAACGTTGATCTTAAAAAATGGAAGGATCAGACGCTCGATGTAGCCTGGTCATCGCAGGAAGAGGCGAAAAAACTGATCCTCATCCGGAAAGACAGACCGCTTAAAAACCTTGATGTTTGTTCTGTTGATGCTGAAACTGGTGCCGTATCGGTTCTTTTCAGCGAAGAGGCCTGGCCTTATTTCAATAATGAGTATTCAAGACTGTCGGTGCTGAATGAAGGTAATGACATAATATGGTGGTCAGAGAAAACAGGATGGGGCCAGTTGTACCTTTATGACAGGACCGGTAAACTGAAAAGGCAGATAACCGACGGCTATTTTGTGACAGGCAGGATCAATCAGATTGACTCTCTCGGCAGAGTTCTCTATCTGGAATCTTTCGGAAAGGAAGATGGAGTTCATCCATATTATAGCATGAAGTACAAAGTCTATCTCGATAAACCGGGGATGTCGTTAATTACGAAAGAACCTGCAAATCATTCACTTTCAATGTCAAAATCGTGCAAGTACTTTGTAGATACATTCTCCGCTGTTGATAAGGAGCCTGAAGCCGTTCTCCGTGATAATTCCGGCAATGTTCTTTTAAAGCTCGAAAAGGCCGATCTGTCACAGCTTTACCAGATGGGATGGAGGATGCCCGAGACAATAAAGGTGAAAGCTAAAGATGGAGTAACAGATCTCTATGGTGTCATGTATAAACCATTTAATTTTGATTCCACCAGAAAGTACCCGGTAATCTCCTATGTATATCCCGGACCTCAGACCGAATCCGTCCCATATCAGTTCACTGCGACAGGTGGGAAGAATATTGCCCTGGCACAACTTGGATTCGTTGTTGTTAATTTCGGACACAGGGGAGGAAGTCCGCAAAGGAACAATTATTATCATACCTATGGTTTTGACAATCTGAGGGATTATGCTCTTGCTGACGATAAGTACGGCATAGAACAGCTGGCCGAAAAATACAGGTTCATCGATGTTGAACGGGTCGGTATTTATGGTCACTCGGGGGGAGGATTCATGTCAACAGCCGCAATCCTTTCATATCCCGATTTTTATGATGTTGCCGTCTCATCTGCAGGTAACCACGACAACAATATCTATAACCAGTGGTGGGGTGAAACCCATGACGGAGTAACTGAAGTGGAGAAGAAAGTCAAAGCCAAAGTGGAAATGAAAAAAGATACGTTAAACAAAGAGGTAAAAAAAGATACCGTTTTAATTGATAAAAAGAAAGAAACTGAAAAAACATTTAAAGCAGAAATAGCAAAGAACCAGGATCTTGTAAAAAATCTGAAAGGGTATCTTCTGCTGGTTCATGGAGATATTGATAATAATGTTCACCCGGGAAATACACTCAGGGTAGTGGATGCTCTTGTAAAAGCCAATAAGCGGTTCGACTTTATGATGCTCCCCGGTCAGAGACATGGATTCGGAAATGCTACAGCTTATTTTGACAGGATGATGTGGTATTATTTTGCAGAACATCTCCTTGGTGACTACAGGACGAATGTTGAACTGACTGATTTCTAATCAATAAAAGTAAATATGCATGAGACCACTAATTAACAAAGCAAGCCTGGTACTGATTTTTTTCAGCCTGACAATTAACATGTTTTCTCAGGACAAGATAAAACTATATGATCCTGCCCTTGATGGGATGAAACAGATTAAGGAAGCAATCTCTAAAGCCCGATCACAGGGTAAGCATGTATTAATCCAGTATGGCGGAAACTGGTGTTCCTGGTGTATTAAATTTGATGCCTTTTGCAAGGCCGATACTTCAATAATGAAAGTAATAGACGCCAGCTTTATCCCTGTAAAACTGAACTATAGTCCGGAAAATAAAAATGAATCGGCCAATGTATACCTTGGAAATCCTATGCGATTTGGATTTCCCGTTTTTATTATCGTGGATGGAAATGGTAAGGTCCTTCATATACAGGATAGTGCTCTGCTCGAAGAAGGAAAAGGCTATAATCAGGTGAAGGTTCTTGGATTCTTTAGAAACTGGACCACATCAGCAATAATACCCGCGAAGCCTAAATAAGGACCAAAGAGAAAAAAAAGGAGGCAGCCCGAAAGAGCAGCCTCTCTTGTGAGGAATGCAGCAGTCATAGGATGATTATTCTTCCTTTGCATCTCCATTTTTGGCTGATGACCTGAGCAAAAGCATTTCATTCATAACGATCTCGGTTATATACTTCGTGACACCCTTCTTGTCCTCATAACTCCTGTATACAAGCCGTCCGTCAATTGCAACTTCTTTGCCTTTCTTCAGGAATTTGGCTGCTGTTTCTGCCAGTCCGTTCCAGGCAACGATGTTGTGCCAGGTTGTCTCTTCGACTTTCTGACCTTCATTGCTTTTGTAAACATCATTGGTTGCGATAGTGAAATGCACTACCTTCTTTCCGTTTTCAAGGTTTTTGATTTCGGGATCCTGTCCGAGGTTACCGATGAGCAGTACTCTGTTTCTTAAATTGTTCATGACTTTTTGATTTTAGTTTGACATATGAGTTTATATGATGCAAACATAAACCCTCCTGTAAAACTGTATCGGTTCATAAACGCTTATACCTGATTAGAAATCATTTATTGTCGTTTGAAATCGTTTGAAAACGTTTTTTTGTATCTTTATCAAAATGTTAGTGCTGTGGAAAAGAAATGTCTCGATTGTGGCGACACCATTCGTGGTCGCACCGATAAGAAATTCTGCTCTGACCAGTGCAGAAACAATTACAACAACAGGCTGAACCGTGATACGAACAATTTTGTCCGGAATGTTCATGGGTTACTCAGGAAGAACAGGCGGATACTTGCAGATCTTCTGGATGAAGGCAAGCAAAGTATCCATAAAGATGCCCTCTTTGCCCTGGGATACAACTTCAGCTTCTTCACTCATGTTATCGAAACATCAGATGGTACGAAATACCATTATTGTTTCGAGTATGGTTACAGGGAAACGGGAAATGACTTTATTGAGCTTAAACAGAACATTCAGTATATTGAATATCAATAAAAGGGGAAATAATACCTGATGTTCTTTTCGGTTAAACGGGTTCCATACCCTGAATCCTGGAAAGGTTCACAGAATTTGATCTTTGATCCTTTTTCCTTTCCATAGTGTTCGATGAGTTCATTCCTGAAAGGTTCTGCATTTGACCTGGATCCCCAGATTTTTCCGAGCCATAACCTTCTTTCTTTTTCTGTGGCCGGCACCTGATCAAGCTCTCCCCTGTTGAAAGGGAGCCACTCGTACATCTGGGATGTATGTTGATGGTACATATCTATCTTCTTTTCGATAACATCATCAATATCTACAACAACATCTGCCTTAAATGCCTCGGGGTGAACGAACTGGTCATAGGTATAGAGAAATACAGGATTCTTTTCAAGAAATGGTACTTCAGGCAATATCTTGGGCACTGTAACCATATAGGCTGCGTCCAGGACGAGTTGGCCGGTATACCGGTGATCAGGATGATAATCATACGGACGGGGGAAAATTACAATATCAGCTTTCTGTTCCCGGATGAGTTTTATAACCTGTAACCTGTTTTCATATGTCGGCATAAGCTGTCCGTCATGATTGTCGAGTGTAATGTATCTTACACCTATCACTTCCCCGGCTTTTCTGGCTTCCTCCCGTCTTACCTTTGCAAGGACCTCTGAGCTCAGAGACTGATGGCCTGCATCACCGTTGGTCAGTGAAACCATCAGGACATCATGTCCGGCTTTCGCCCATTTGTATGCAGTACCCCCAACTTCATCAGGGTCGTCGGGATGTGCACCGATAATAATTATATGCAGTTTGTAATTCTGTTTTACCTGCTGCCCGTTCACAATCGAAAACAAGCCAGCCATGATAAACATAAGGACAATGGATCTCAATATTTTCATAA
>CAZCQC010000272.1:0-6211 GCA_964500155.1 uncultured Rikenellaceae bacterium
CCAGTCAATGCTATAAGGGTACTGAATAAATAATCATAATCTGCATTAGGACTTCCGGAGAGGTAAATAAATTCAAGATCAGGTGAGTTTTCCCTGAGGCTTTTCATCAATAACTCACCAAGTTCTGTAAGCCATACAGCCCTGTGTTTTTCAGTCTTATATACTTTATTTAAGTGGTCGAAAACTTCCGGGTATACCTCAGCTATTTTAACTCCTACTCTTATTTTTGGGCAGCTGCTTCCCTGTCCGAGTAGGCTGCAAAAAGAAAATACAAGCAGGATAATTGATGCTGTGATGACTCTTTTAATCATAATTGAATTTTTCAAGGTTATGATATTATTTCCATGTTCCAATAGTGAAAATATGATATTCTGGTTCTATGCTGCCGCCTTTTGGGCCTATCTCGGAGCTCTCACGGATATAAGAAGAAAGGGGAGAGGCTGGGGAAAAATAAGAAAGTGATACTGCAAATAAGCAGGTCAGGAGCACTCTCCCCTTATATCTTTTTATATAAAACATATGATAAATATCTAAAGTTGTTCGAATTCAATATCTTCCCACGTATCTTCGGTATCGCTGTCTTTGTTCATATCACGGACGAGCCACAGGTAATCTTCATCAGCATCGGCTTCACCCGTATAAACCTCCTGAAGTCCAAGAGCAGCATACCCGTTATATTTCGCTGACCCCTTTGCATACCATTCAACTGTTGAGGTGCATTTATCCGAAGCATCCTTCAGACATCCCCCGAATGCGGTCAGTGTGAAAGTTATCACAGTTCCCTTTACTGAGATATTTCCCTTCATTCCAACCAGTGACATAACGGAGCTTGAGTTGTCGCGCTGGTATAAAATGACTTCCTCGAATGTGGATTTTGTAAGTTTAAGTGTATGAGTAGTATTAATAACCACATCACCAGAATAGATCTTATCTTTGAATTGCCAGGAACCGATAAAGAGAGGATCTTCTTTCAACGTTTCGCACGATGGAATTAATAATAGCACCAGGAATAGAATAAATTTAGATTTTAATGTTCTGCTGGAGATAATTGGTTTCATGACTCATAGTTTTTGTGATAATCAGTTTTTGACAAATTCAACCCTGCGGTTGGCAGCTTTTCCCTCAGCCGTGTTGTTAAGTCCGACAGGTTTGGTTTCGCCCCATCCTTTACTTGATAATCGGCTCTCTGAGATACCCATTTTTGTAAGCTCAGTAACAACAGCCTGAGCCCTTTTTTCTGAAAGGACCTGATTTGAAGCATTATCGCCGTCACTGTCGGTATGCCCCTCTACACTTAAATTAAGTTCAGCATGATCTTTAAGCAGCTGATATATTGAGTTTATCACTCCCATCGATTCGGGTTTGATAGTAGCTTTGTTTACATCGAACCGTATACCGTTAGTTACAATTTTCCCGTCCGACATAAGCTTATCATAAAGTTTAACAGCACCCTCAGCCAACCTGATATTCTTAATAAAGCGGTTTTTACCCTCCGTTCCGGCACTGTTCATACCATCACAACAGATGGTTAGCCCCTCGGGATTTATGCCAAGATTTGGGATATTAACTATTCGCGCATCATCAAGGTAAACCTTAAGTGCACGGGTGTTAAATGAGATTGCCACATGCCGCCAGAATCCCTTTGTTATTTCACCCTTTTCCTCTTCGCCCGGGTAAAACCCTTCGCCTGCTCCATGTATACCTGCATGGTTGGCGTTGATAATAAGTGCATCGATATCTATTTTACTTTCACTCTGATTTTTATGATCCCAGAAATCCACAAGGTATTGGCAATATTCTTCAGGCTCAAACCAGCAGTCAAATTCAATTGTGAAGAGATCAGGAAGATTATCTTTTCCCGGCTCTTTCAGGAATGGGACAATACAGCTGCTGGCTTCTTTGAAATAGATAACATTCTGCTCACCGAAGGAAGCATTTTCAGCGCTCCCCCCGCCTGCCAGATCCCATCGGGAAGGAAACTCGCCGTTTTGTTCACCCTCCTGAGCGTCTTCGAATATTATTTTTTCCCCGGGAACAAAATCATATTTATTCCATTTGAGTGAGGCCTGGGAAACTGAAGATCTTCCGGATCCGGTTTCGTTTTCAGGTGAAGGGTTTGACTCATCGGCATCAGATTCAGATTCTTTATTGACTTCCTTTTTCTTATCCTTCTTTTTAAAGATGCCTTTTACGCCATCTTCAATTTTATCAAAGCCGGCGTCTATAACCCTGTCGGTGGCATTGTTAGCACGGTTATCAGCTTCATTGTTCACCTTGCCTTTAACATCCACTTTCACCTGGGAATCAGCTTCCTGGAAAAGGAACATCATAATGGCAAAGACTACTGAAAAACTCACTGAATATTTCATAGCATTCTGGTTTTTTCCTGAAGATATACCATGAATGCAGTATGAACCAACAGTAAATGAGTAAAGAGGGCTTTTGAATTAGAATTTGACAGGTTATTCGTAGAGATGATCGTGAATTGCCTGAAGAACCTGTTTCTTCATATTAGGTGACACTGGAATTTTTACACCATCCTTCAGGAGAAGATAACCACCGTCTTTTTTAAAAAACTTGTCGACAAAACCGAGATTGACCATGTGTGACTGATGTACCCTTATCAGTCCGGAAGAAGATAGCAATGCCTCAAATTCTTTTATCGTCCGGGAAACCATTATCTTCCTGTTGCCCGACAGGAAAAACCGGGTATAATTACTATCAGCTTCAGCCCGGATGATATCGCTCAGTGAAACTAGCTGGAGATGGTCGGAAGTATGAAGAATTATCTTTTTGAGGACTTTCCTGTTTTGAAGGTTTTCATTCAGGGCCTGAAATTTGAGTTGCTGGTCTTCATTACTGATTATTGCCCTTGCCTTAACAACTGCATTGGTGAGTTCCTCCGTATCCAGCGGTTTCAGAATATAATCGAGAGCACTGACTTTTATGGCATCAATAGCATACTCATTATGCCCGGTAACAAAAATGATCTTGAACGGTATCTGTACAAATTTTTTAAGAAGGTCAAATCCGGTACCATCAGGTAGTTCGATGTCGAGAAACACAAGTTCCGGATTAAACTTAAGTATTGCTTTGTGGCCATCTTCAATTGTGCCTACTGATGCCAGTAAGGTTATTTCCGGAAAATTACCGGTAAGCAATGCTTTTATTGTATTTCTTACTGTGATCTCATCATCGACTATTATGGCGTTCATTTTTTCGGTTTTGATTACAGGAGGTTCATCCGTACACCTTTTTATACGGAAGCTTCATTAATACTTTTGTGCCTGCTGCCCGGTCTTTGTCAAAAAGGTCAATGATCTCATAACTTATATTTTTCTGACGGAGTGTTTTTCTGAAATTTTCAAGCCTTTCGGCAGTTACCTTTGTCGAAACTGATTTTTTATCCCTTCGTTCAGTAACTGTTTTTTCAGCCTCCTTTCTCCCGATACCGTTGTCGGTGACTTCAAGAATCATCAGGCCATTACTCAATCTGTATGAGATTTTCAGTCGTCCCTTCTCTTTTAGTGGCAGAAGGCCATGTTCGATAGAATTTTCAACACAGGGTTGAGTTAGCATAGGAGGAACGGAAATATTTTCCGGATCAATAGTATCATCAAGTGAAATAATATATTCAAATTCAGTTTCGAACCTTAATTGCTGCAGGTCGAGATAATATTTAACAGTCTCAATTTCCTTTTCAAGCGGGATAAATTCTTCCCTGGAATTTTCAAGGATATTGCGCATTAATCGGGCAATTTTTGTCAGAAAAGTATTTGCCTTCTGAGATTTACCGGCAAGTATAAAATCCTGGACTGCACAGAGTGAGTTGAAGATAAAATGAGGATTCATCTGGGCTCTCAGTAACCTTTGTTCAAGATCAATCTGCACATATCTCGATCGGAGCCGGTTGTGACGAATATAGAGAAAAGAAAAAAAGGCAACAAGAATCAGCAGGATCATCAATCCCCTCAAATAAAGATTCTTTTGTTTAATACTGTTTTCATGAAGAAGACTTTCTTCCATCCGGGCATATTCAGTTGCTTTTTGCTTTTTATCAAAATCATATTGAATCTCCATACGGGTAACCTGTTTCAAAAATTCATCATTACTGATACTGTCGCGAAGCTGCATATGTTTCTTCAGGTATCTGTAGGCAAGGTCAGGCTGGTTAATTTTATAATAAATATCGCTTAGCAAGATCGAAGCATCTGAGACAGTCAGAGGATTTTTTTGCCTTCTTCCAAGTTCATAAGCCTTCAGTGCGTTCTGCAAAGCAGGTTGATAATTTTTCTTCCTCCGCATCACATTTCCAAAAGTGACATAATAATCGGCAAGAGCCGGCGCATTTATTTCTGTTCCGATAGACACAGCACGATTTACATACCATAATGCTGAGTCGGGTTGTGAAAGGAGAAGCAATGTTGAAGCGATATTATTACATAATGAAGCTACTCCTGAAGGAAGGTTCATCCGACTGTTAAGCCTGAGACTTTTTCTGAAATATGAAAGTGCACTTACAAAATCGGATCTGGAATTATAAATAGTGGCTATGTTATTGTAGGTCTTTGCCATCTCCCACAAGTCACCCTTTGATTCCGAAACCGGTAATTTTTTTAAGTTGAATTCAAGGGCTTTATCATATTCTTTCTGGTAATAATACATTAATCCGATATTCCCATATGCAAGTGCAATACCGTTGGAGTCTTTTTTGATTTCCCACAGTCGTAAGGCTTCAAAATAGGTGTCAATAGCCTGACCGAATAATGCCATGTCGGAGTAAATATTGCCAAGACTATTTGTAACATCAGCAAGCTGGAGAGTATCATTTATTGAACGTGCAATTTCAATGGCTTTTTCAATATGGTTCCGGGCCTTTTCAAGATCTTTTTCCTGATTTGCCAGATAGGAGAGAACATTATAAGTATTTATTATTCCGGGTTTGAAATCTGCCTTCTCAAATAAACCAAGACACAGATTACAGTAACGTTCCGATTCCTTCAGATCACTCTTAAAACTGTACACATATGCCAGGGCATAACAGGACCTGCCCATTCCCATATTGTCAGTTAACAGCCCATAAAGATCATAAGCTTTTAAACAATAATAAAGCGCACTGTCACGTGGATTGTACTTTGCCAGCCAGGCTGTTCCAAGTGCCAGGTATGCATCGGCTACCCCCTTTTTATAGTTGAGGTACTCTGATTCAGAAAGAGCCTTATGAGCCATAATAATTGCAAGATCAGGATTTCTGCGGGCATTGCTTAAGGCATTTCGGGTATAATTATTGACACTGGATGTATCAGGATTATCCTGATACATTAAAGGATTATTCATCTCCGGGGAAAGGACAAGTAGAAAAAATCCTATAATTGCACCTAAGTCAGGCATTGTTGAAGATAATAATCAATTTGTATTCACCTAAATTACTAAAAAATGTGAATTATTGATAATTGATGAAAAGCAAAATATTGTTGGATTCTTATAAGTTTTAAAAGCTTCTTTTAATACCTGATTTGTAAACTGTCAGGGCCCTTTTCCTGGCAAATTCGTGATCAATCATTTTTTCAGGGTAATCCGGCTCCCCATAATTATCTATCCATTTTTTTATATATTCTTTTCCGGGATCGAATTTCTTTTGTTGTGTTTCAGGATTAAAAACCCTGAAATACGGAGCTGCGTCGCAGCCGGTTCCGGCAATCCATTGCCAGTTGCCGTTATTTGACGACAATTCATAATCAAGCAATTTCTGAGCAAAATATGCTTCGCCCCACCTCCAGTCGATCAGCAGATGCTTACAGAGAAATCCTGCTGTTATCATTCTAACCCTGTTATGCATATACCCGGTTTTGTTAAGCTGTCGCATCCCTGCATCCACAATCGGATAACCGGTCTCACCATTGCACCATCTCAGGAATTCACTTTCATCATTTCTCCATTCAATATTGGCATAAAGCGGTCGGAAATTATCCGTAACAACCGTAGGAAAATGAAACAGTATCTGCATGAAGAATTCACGCCATATAAGCTCATTCAGAAAACTCATGTTCTGCTTCATTGCCAGGCTTACAATGTATCTTATGCTGACCGTACCGAACCGCATATGCGGTGAGAGATAGCTTGTCCTGTCAACTGCAGGTAAATTTCGATATTTATGATATTCAGGGATCACCGACAGATCATAGGACCGGACCCGTATGCTGCTTTTTCT
>CAZCQC010000273.1:0-4634 GCA_964500155.1 uncultured Rikenellaceae bacterium
ATCCTTGTGGGAACAGGCTCATTGCTCAGAGCGTCTTTGACTTGCCCGTGAATTCCGTACATTGCGTTTTCAAGGTAACCAAGCAACGAACGGTAGTTATACTGCCATATATTATTCAGATCAGAAGCCGGGGTAATAAAATCTTCGTCGAGTTCAACAGTAACTTCACGTCCATTCAATGTATAAGTTACAAAATCCTGCCGCCCGCCATTAACTTTATACCAGTCATATCCGTTTGTGACACCATTATCAAGGAAATTCATATAGCCCGGCCCGGAATAAAGATGGACTGTGTCGGCCCAGGCTCTGCTTATCATGTAGAACCAGTCATTATCTGCATGTTCAACTGGCCACCGGTCCCAGGGGAAATTAACAACTTCCTCTCCTGAATGGAAATTCGCCGACAGGACAAATCTGCGTTCAGCCAGAAAACTCATCATGTCGAGAGTCTCCTTCTGTTTTGTGACAACCGGTCCCTCAGGGTCAGGAAAGTTGCGGTTCAGATCATATCCATTTGCATTGAATCGGGTTGGTGAAATGATATAATTACTGCCCCTGTATGTTCCGTCAGGGTTTGCAAGAGGATTTATCCATATTTCAAGGTTGTCTACAAGATTCTTCACCCGGTTGTTAAGGCTGTAATTTTTGAGAAGATACTCCGAAAGTCTCAACATAAGAATGAACCCAGCTGTTTCGTCTCCGTGAATGCTGGATGAATAAAAGACTTCAGGCTCAGCCTCATCCGTTTTACAGTTATCGGAGATCTTGAGGACAAGAACAAGTTTGCCATTTATACTTGTACCTATTGTATCGAGCAGGCAGAGCGATGGATAAGAAGATGCGAGGAATCTCATTATCGAGTCATACTGAGTGTAAGACGGGTAACTATCCCATGCCATGGCTTCAGCCATGCCAGACGAACTTATAATTCCTTTGTTAACTGATCTTTCAACGAGCTGATATTCATAACCTTCCGCAATAAATTTATCAACTGTCAGTGGTGAGAGCAATATATGAATTGACTTATCCTTAACAGACCTTATTGAATAAATACGTGTGAGCCTGTCGGTATTTTGCCTGTTTTGTCCGGGAATTATTACTTCAGCCTGGCCTTTTTCGGATATGATCCCTCGAAGCTTTGTATCATATGATACATTTTGAGAATGGCACAATTCTGCCAGAAATAAAAATATCAGTAACGGTATCAGTAATTTCCTTAACATTCAACAGGTTAAACATTGAACCGTATATGAAGGATATCCCCATCGGCAACCACGTAGGTTTTTCCTTCAATGTAAAATTTGCCAGCCTCCTTGCATGCATGTTCCGACCCCAGAGTAATAAAATCATGATATTTCATCACCTCTGCCCTTATAAATCCTCTTTCCAGATCGCTGTGAATTACTCCTGCTGCCTGGGGAGCGGTCATCCCCTTTTTAATTGTCCAGGCCCTAATTTCCATCGGTCCAACAGTAAAGAATGTCTGAAGATTCAGCATCTTATATGCTGCCCTTACCATTTTATCGACCCCTGGTTCATCCAGACCTGCATCCTTCAGAAATGCAAGCCTGTCCTCAATGCTTTCAAGCTCGGCGATTTCAGCTTCAACCGCTCCTGCTATAAGAAGTATCTCTGCATTTTTACCCTTTAGCGCTACTTTTACATTTTCAACATATTTATTTCCTGCTACAGCTGATTTCTCATCGACATTGCAGACATACATAACAGGTTTCATAGTTAGCAGGAAGAGGTCATCGACATGTTTCTTCTCCTCAGGTTTAACATCGAGGCTGCGGGCATTATTAAAATTTCCTATATGATCCCTGTACTTTGTCAGAACATCGATACCATGTTTTGCATCCTTGTCCCCGGCCCTAATAAGTTTCTCGAGCCGCTGCAGTTTTTTCTCAACCGACTCCATGTCCTTGACCTGCAGCTCAAAGTCGATTGTCTCCATGTCCCTTACGGGATCGACCGAGCCGTCAATATGAGGAAGGGCATCATTATCAAAACATCTCAGAACATGTATCAGAGCATCAGTATTTCGAATGTCTCCAAGAAATTTATTACCGACACCTTCACCCTTGTTCGAGCCGCGGGTAAGTCCGGGTATGTCAACAATCTCTACGGTTGTATTAACGATTCTGTCTGTAACCTGATGTTTTTCAAGTTCATACAGCCTAGGATCCGGAACCTGAACCAAACCGATATTTGATTTGGTGGCGCTGAATGCAAAAGCATTTGTTTCACCCTTTGTGTTTGAGATGCAATTGAAGATGGTGGTTTTCCCAACGTTGGTGATTCCCAGTATACCGCATTGAAGAGCCATCAGATTCAGTATTAAATTACGGATGCAAATTTACAGATATTCCCGGTTTAATCAATTTAAAATAATACGAGTATCAAAGAAAAGAGCCTACGGAGAATAACTTTGTCCTCAACCTCCGCCGCAATACTTTTCCCCCGCGTGAGGAGAACCATGAAATTCAACCAACATCTAATATTTTTAAACCTTTTCACGTTTTAACCATCTAAGAATTAAACCTGTTTGCGATTGGATCACAGGAACCCGGATAATGATATTTTTGACCTTCTTGAAACTGACATCAACAAAGGTTTCAGACTTGTCGTTGAACGGTACAGTACACGGCTATACTGGCATATCCGGCGTCTTGTGATCCTTCATGAAGATGCCGACGATGCCCTTCAGAATACATTTGTCAATGCCTGGCGCAATGTTTCAAATTTCAGAAGCGAGAGCTCCCTTTATACATGGCTCTATGCCATTGCGACCAATGAAGCTCTTACCCTTATAAATAAAAGAACCAGAAATTACGCCGTTTCGATTGATGACCTGGGAAGCTGGTTTGCAAATTCAACTGAAGGAAGTACCTGGTTCGATGGAGATGAGGCTCAGATAAGGCTGCAGAACGCAATTATCAGGCTTCCTGAAAAACAGAGGATCGTTTTCAACCTTAAATATTATGACGACATGACTTATGAGGATATGAGTAAAATACTTAAAACATCTGTAGGTGCACTTAAGGCGTCATATCATCACGCTGTAAAAAAAATTGAAAATATATTATCAGGCATTTAAACCATTTGTAATTTTAATCATCCAAATAAGTGATGAAAACCAGTGATAAAATACCGCCGGGAAATCCTTTTAAAGTGCCTGAAAAATACTTTGAGGGACTGAACAGCAGAATAATCGCCTCAACTGTTGAAGTTCAGGATAAAAAGAATAAGTCCGGGCTTTATGTGAGGCTGAAGCCCTTCCTTGCAATTGCCGCATCTGTTGCTGTTCTGGCTCTCTTAACCTATACAGGGATGATTCTGTTTTCACCCCGAAGTGAGTCGGCTCTGCTTTCAGGGATCCCGGTTGAGGAGTACCCCGAAACCATATTAAATGAAATTGATATTCTTACACTTGAGGGAAATCTGGTTCTTACTGAAATACCTGATATTGAGCCGGGTATTAATGAAAAAGAAATTATTGATTATCTCGTGCTTGAAAATATTGATGTAAACGAAATACAGGAACAATTATAAATGCTCAGCCATGAAAAGAAAAGTCGTTGTTTTTACCATACTTGCGACCTTCTGTGCAATGAATATTTCGGCACAGAATGCCAACCGCCAAAGGCTCGATGCCTATAAAATAGCTTTTTTTACAAAGCGCCTTAATCTTACCTCGCAGGAAGCCGAGAAATTCTGGCCCGTTTATAATGAATACCAGGATAACAAGAACAAGATCCAGCTTGAAAGACAGGAACTCAACAGATATTTCAATCAGAACGAGCTTAATATGAGTGAGCGGGAAATGATTGATTCAGGTGACAAACTTGTTGGCATGGAGGTCCGGGAAGCTGCCCTGGCCCAGGAATTCCATAACAAATTAAAAACAATCCTGTCTCCGGTTAAAGTTCTGAGGCTCTATCAGGCCGAAAACCAGTACAGGCTTCAACTTTTGAAAGAATTGCAGGAAAGAAGAGAAGTAAGGGTTAATCAGAATATCAGACAGCAATAGGCGCTGTCCCCTACCCCAAAACTACCCTTTTTCACAACTTATTAGTCCCCAGATTTATAAAAATATAAACAGGCCACCCCAACGGGGTTTATTATCAAATGCTAATAAAATTTCTACAAACAGGATACCGCTACGCGGCAATTAGTCCCGTTGGGACGACCTGTTTGTAGAGAAGATTAATAGTAAGATAATGAGCCCAGTAAGGGCGACCTGTTTATAATGAGTTGTGTTCAAAGGGTAGTCCCAGCAAGCTGGGGAGGATTTAGGAGCTTAAATCAGTACTAAATAATGTAATTACAATGTAATTACGTTGTCTTACAGGTAAAGTCAGTGAAACTCCGTTGCACACCGTGTAACTCCGTGGTTAATTGATTTCAGAGCTTTGGAGTTGATTTTAAAAAAGAGAATAATTCCTCAGAATTCATCTTCTTCTGTTCCCCTGTTGACATTATCTTGAGTATGACAAGATTATTCTTTATTTCCTCTTCTCCTGCAATAATGATATATGGGATCTTTTTTGAATCGGCATACGACAACTGTTTCTTAAGTTTTGCGGCATCGGGGAATAATTCAGAACTTACTCCAAGGCTACGTAACAAAT
>CAZCQC010000274.1:0-5908 GCA_964500155.1 uncultured Rikenellaceae bacterium
GATCCCTTCGCTTTAACATTCTTCTGCCGCCAGATCTTTAATGTAAGTTTCATACTATTTGATGGTTTGTAAATTAAATTGTCTTGCATGACCTGCACGACTTGCACGACTTGCACGACTTCATTTATAACTTCTCACTTTCATCTCCACCTCCTCAAATTTGAGTTCTTCCTTATGCAGGATATGAGGATTCACTTCTCCGGCATATTCCCAGGCAGCAACATAGGCAAACTTATCATCGTTACGCTGAGCCTCACCGTCGGGAGTCTGGAATTCTTCCCTGAAATGGGCTCCGCACGATTCTCTTCTTTCGAGCGCATCGGTTACGAGAAGTGAAGCAAACTCGATATAATCAGCAACTCTTCCTGCCTTTTCAAGCTCGGGATTGACCTCCTTTATGGTGCCCGTAACTTTCAGATTACTCCAGAATTCTTTCTTAAGGTCACTAATAAGTGTAAGGGCTATTTTGAGCCCCTCTTCATTACGGGTCATTCCACAATGGTCCCACATAATTTTTCCGAGTCTTTTATGGAACGAGGAGGCTGTCTGTTTTCCATTGATTGAGATCAATTTTTCGAGGCGTTCGGTGGCAGCTTTCTCAGTTTCCTCAAATTCAGGCCGGTCGGTTGATATCTTTGCCACCCTGATTTCATCGGCCAGGTAGTTGCTTATCGTGTTGGGAAGAATAAAATAGCCGTCACCTGCTGCCTGCATAAGAGAGCTTGCACCCAATCGATTGGCTCCATGGTCAGAGAAGTTTGATTCACCAATGGCATAAAGCCCGGGAATTGTAGTCATCAACTCATAGTCAACCCAGAGTCCTCCCATTGTATAATGACCTGCTGGATAAATCATCATGGGTTCCACATAAGGATCGATCCCGGTTATAGTTTTGTACATCTCAAACAGGTTTCCATACTTATTTTCAATAGCTTTTTTCCCCTGTTTTTTAATTGAATCCCTGAAATCGAGATTCACTGCGAGTCCTGTTTCACTAACGCCATATCCGGCATCACATCTCTCCTTGGCAGCTCTTGATGCAACATCTCTCGGAACAAGGTTTCCGAAAGCAGGATATCTGCGTTCGAGATAATAATCCCTTTCGTCTTCAGGGATTGAGTTGAAAGGCCTTTTATCACCCTTGGCCTTTGGTACCCATATACGTCCGTCGTTCCTGAGCGATTCCGACATGAGTGTGAGCTTCGACTGGAACTGGTTCAGCTGAGGGACGCATGTAGGATGAATTTGCAGGAAGCTTGGATTTGCAAAAAAGGCTCCTTTTTTATGAGCTTTCCAGGCAGCTGATGCATTTGAATTAACTGCAAGAGTCGACATGTAATAGATTGTCCCGTATCCGCCTGTTGCAAGCACAACTGCATGAGCTGAATGCCTCTCTATCTCACCGGTTATAAGGTTACGTGCAATTATTCCTCTTGCCTTCCCGTCAACCAGAACGAGGTCGAGCATTTCTCTTCTCGGGTACATAACCACGCTTCCCTTTCTGATCTGCCTGTTAAGAGAGGAATAGCATCCAAGCAGACACTGCTGGCCGGTTTGTCCCTTTGCATAGAAAGTCCTGGATACCTGAACTCCACCAAAAGAACGGGTATCAAGCGTACCTCCATAGTCACGGGCAAATGGGACTCCCAATGCGGTATAATGATCAATAACCTGGTTACTTACCTCTGCTGCCCTGTAAACATTGGCTTCGCGTGCCCTGTAATCTCCCCCTTTTATCATATCATAAAACAGACGGTAAGTGCTGTCCCCGTCGTTCTGATAGTTCTTGGTAGCATTTATCCCCCCTTGCGCTGCTACAGAATGAGCCCTACGGGGGGAATCCTGATAGCAGAAAATTTTGACACTGTACCCAAGCTCACCCAGAGCTGAGGCGGCACCTGCACCGGATAATCCTGTCCCGACAATAATGATTTCAAGTTTCTTTTTATTTGCAGGATTGACAAGTCTGACTGAAGCCTTGTATTTAGTCCATTTTTGTGACAGGGGACCGTCGGGTACCTTTGAATTAAGTTTTCCCATTTTGTCTATTTTTTCTATCTGAATTGCCAGAGAGTAATCGAAATAATTGCAAAGCCAACAGGTATTGCGATTGCATATATCCAGGCTAATACCTTTACAACCGGTGTCCATATCCTATGGTTCAGCCCAAGTGTCTGGAAAGCTGATGAAAAAGCATGGAAAAGATGAAATCCAAGGATTCCGAAACAGATAAGGTAGATGTAATTGTATACCGGGATTTTAAAGAGGCCATGAGCTAAAGAATAAAAATCTTCCGGGTTCCCCTCAACAAATCCAAGCTTGATGAAATAAAAATTGAAAAAATGAAGGATTAGAAATGTCAGTACGGAGGCACCGGTCCAGATCATGAATTTAGAGAAAAATGAAGTCTCTGATTTGCTGCCGCTTACATAGCCGACCGGACGTGCCAGCCAATTCTGGACCTGCAGAAGAATGCCATAAAAAACATGCACCAGAATAGCCCCAAATAGCAAAATTTCAATTATCTTGATAATGGGAAAAGTAGCCATGAAATGGGCTGCTTTGTTGAATGGTTCCGGTTCGCTTTTAAGAAGCAAAAAGTTTATGATAAGGTGCACCGGCAGAAATAGTATAAGGAATAATCCTGCCATGGCCATTACAAACTTTTTGGAAATTGACGAAAAGATAACTTTATCCATTGTCTGTGAAATATATTAAGGTCTAATTCAGGAGAGGCTGAAAGTTTTAAAAATAATAATTATTTAGTCATATTGGCAATTGAAGTGATAAACATAATTTATTCCGAAGTTGTTTTAAGAAAAGTATCGGGTTAAATTTCAATGCTGACACCTATAAAAAAGATACCATGAATTATTACATCCATTACAACGGCGGTAAAATTTACTACTCTGATACCGGCGAAGGAGAAATAATTGTTCTTCTCCACGGATATCTCGAAACATCAGATATATGGTCAGGGTTTGCCGGAAAGCTGGCAAAAAAATTCCGGATCATATCCGTTGATCTTCCGGGACATGGACTATCGAAAGTCTACAGCGAAAGTCATACTATGGAGTTTATGGCCGGAGCTGTAAAAGAACTGCTCGAGAATCTGAATATTAAAAAGGTATTCCTTACAGGTCATTCACTTGGAGGGTATGTAGCTCTTGCTTTTCTTGAATTATACCCGGGATTACTGAAAGGTTACTGCCTGTTTCATTCGCATCCGTTTGCTGACAGGCCGGAGACTATTGAGAAAAGAGAGAGGGAGATAAAAGTTGTCCGTGCAGCTAAGAAATACCTTTTATATCCCGAGAATATCTCCCAGATGTATGCCTCAGTGAATCTTGATAAATTCAAGGAAGAATTACAACGGTCAAAGGATATTGCATCAACGATACGCGACGAAGGAATTATTGCGGTGCTGAACGGAATGATAAACCGGTCTTCAAGACTTAAATTTATGGAAGAGGGTAAGGTGCCCTGTTTGTGGATTCTTGGTAAGATGGATAATTATATTTCCTCTAAGGAAGTTCAGGCAAAGGTTAACCTGCCAGCAAATGCAAAGGTAGTTGTTCTTGAAAACTCGGGGCACATGGGATTCGTTGAGGAGGAGGATCTGGCAGTAAAAATCTTAACAGATTTTGTTCAGGGAATAAAATAACCGCACGACCGCACGACCGCATGACCGCATGACAATTATTCCCGGATCATCTCATTTATTGAGATACTCTATTGCGTATTTGAGCGTTACGTCCAGCTCTTTCCAGATCGGGTAAAATCCTTTGGTATCCAGAATATTACGGGCAATATATGCTTTTAACTGTATATGAATTATCTTACCTGAAAGCTTCAATCCTTCAGTATCTTTCCTGACCCCGTTTTTCGATGCAAAATCTGTAAACTGATCAAGCAGAGCTTGTTTATCAAGAAATTTTTCCATTTCTCCGGCCTCTGTGTACTTCTGGAGTGTTTGCCTTTTGGTTTCAGTATAATTAAGGGCAAACCTGTATATAAGCGGTCTTACAGCAAGGAAATAGGACGACCGTCCGGTAGTATCAACCGGAATAAATATATCAGGCATGATGCCTCCCCCTCCGTAAACAGTCTTTCCGGCAGGAGTTGTATATTTAAGCGAATCAGCAAAGTGGATGCTGTCGGAGACTTCAAATTCGCCATGTTCATACCTTGAATTAAGGTCATCATAATATTCATCAAACCCGTTGTTATATGGTTTCTGAATAGACCTTCCGGTAGGTGTATAGTAACGAGCGATTGTAAGCCGCATTCCTGATCCGTCAGCAAAGGGCACCGGCTCCTGAACAAGTCCCTTTCCGAACGAACGTCTTCCGATTATGGTTCCCCGGTCATTATCCTGGATGGCTCCGGCGAGTATTTCGCTTGCAGAAGCACTGAATTCATCAATAAGCAATACAAGGTCGCCGGTCTCGAATTCCCCATTACCTGTTGCCCTGGCTTCGGTTTTGGGCTGCGACCGGCCAAGGGTATAGACGATCATCTGGCCTTCAGTGAGGAACTGATTGGCTATTTTGATTGCGGCTTCCATTACTCCGCCGGAGTTCTCCCTCAGATCAAGGATAAGCCGGGACATACCCTGGGATTTGAGTTCTTTCAGGCTTTTCAGAAACTCGTCAAAGGTTGTCATTGCAAAATTGTTGATCTTGATGTATCCTGTCCGGTCATTTATCATATAACTTACATCCACACTGGCAATCGGAATTTTGTCACGAGTGATCTCAAATGGTATAAGTTCCTTGTAACCTTTCCTGAGAAGTTTTATTTTGACCAGAGTTCCCCGTGGTCCCTTGAGCATTCCCATTACCTTTTCATCGCTGATCTGTTTACCGGCAACAAGAGAATCATTTACATAGATTATTTTATCTCCGGCCAAAAGTCCGATTTTTTCGGAGGGGCCTCCCGGGATCGTGCTTATAACAAGTATTGTGTCGGTAAGCATGTTGAATGATATTCCTATACCGTCAAAGTTACCCTGCAATGGTTCATTGGCACGCTGGAGATCTTTTGCGGGAATGTATACCGAGTGCGGATCAAGCTTTTTTAAAATCGATGGAATGGCAGCTTCAACAAGCTCAGCCCGGTTGACTGTATCAACATAATCCGATTCAATTATGTTAAGAATACTGTTGATCTTATCATTCCTCGCCCTGAAGCCTGATTGCTGAGGGGCACTGCTTTTTCCGGGGAGATAGATGCCTATCAATATCCCGGCCACAAGTGCAACGGCCATCAACAAAGGGACTATAACACTTCGGTTCGTATTATTGTATTTCATAAATGTCGTTTTCAGAATCTATATAAACCAGTTCAATCCCAGCCCGTCTCAGAAGATCCAACCCGTCTGTATTGTGGTAACGGTTGCAAAAGACCACTCTTTTAATTCCTGATTGAATAATAAGTTTTGCACACTCCATGCACGGAGAAGTTGTTACATACAACGTTGAGTCTTCGCTTGAATTGTTCGATTTGGCAACTTTTGTTATGGCATTTGCTTCTGCATGAAGAACATAAGGTTTGGTAACATTGTTCTCATCCTCGCAAACGTTTTCAAATCCTGCGGGAGTACCGTTATATCCATCGGAAATTATCATTTTCTCCTTTACAATGAGGGCCCCTACCTGTCTTCGAATGCAATAGGAATTCTCGGCCCAGATAAGAGCCATTTCAAGGTACCTTCTGTCGAAAGCCTTTTGTTTATCCCCGTATGGTTTCAGTATTCCCGTCACTTAAAAGTAATATGCTGGCTTTAGAGCGCCCAAAGTTAGAATTTTTTTGGAATGTTTAAATACCTGTTCGGTAATGAAATACTTAATTTAAGGCAATCAACTCTGATAACCAGCCAGGAACCTAACTTCAAAACTATTTCCTG
>CAZCQC010000275.1:0-3216 GCA_964500155.1 uncultured Rikenellaceae bacterium
AATTCACCATGTTCAGTAGGCAGTTTCACCAGTTCTCCCTTTTCAATGATTGTATCTCTTTCAAGAGTATATATTATCAGATCCCTGATAGCAATTATCTTGATCTTAAATTTCTGTCGAAGTTTTTCGAGATCAGGTAAACGGGCCATTGTTCCGTCATCATTCATTATCTCCACCAGAGCACCTCCTGCCTTCAATCCTGCCAGACGTGTGAGGTCAACCACTGCCTCGGTGTGCCCTGCCCTTCTGAGAACCCCTTTCTGCTTTGCTTTAAGGGGAAATATATGCCCGGGACGGCCCAGATCGGAAGGTCTGGTGGCAGGATCAACAAGCGCTTTAATTGTCAGTGCCCTGTCTCTGGCTGAAACGCCTGTTGTTGTTTCCGGACCAAGGAGATCGACTGAAACCGTGAATTGAGTTTCGTGAAGGGAGGTATTTGTTCCAACCATCATATCAAGTTCAAGTTCTTCGCACCTTTCTTCAGGCAGGGCGGCACATATAAGTCCGCGGCCATGTTTAGCCATGAAATTAACGATTTCCGGTTTAATGAGCTCAGCTGAACAGATGAAATCACCTTCATTCTCCCTGTCCTCATCATCCACGACCATCAGGAGCTTTCCTTTCCTGATATCATCAATAGCTTCTTCAATCGTGTTAAGCTTAATTTCCATATCTATCAATATTTTTGCTCTTCATTAGCAGGATTGCGCCGTGTTCCAAGAATGAAAATCCTGTACAGGTAATCCTTTATCTTTTTAAAGAACGCGAGGTAAGTGTCAACATTCATAATTACTGAATCGGTTGAAGCTTTATATGTAAGAAACAATCCAATCGGCAAAAGGATGTAAGTAGATGCCCACATTCCGGCAGTTGTACTTACAAGGTTTTCTTCAACGAGCTTCTCTCCTGAAAGTGATATAACATACCAGATTACAAAAAACAGAATTGAAATGACAGCAGGTGTTCCTAATCCTCCTTTCCTTATTATAGCGCCAAGCGGGGCTCCGATAAGAAAGAAAACCAGGCAGGCTACCGAAAGAGTGAATTTCTTGTTCCAGTTGACCTCATATCGTTTTATGAACCTTACATCATTATGAAGGATATCACTCTGTGAGGTCAGGTAGTTGCTGCCACTCTTTATATTTGATATCGCCAATGAAATAGCAGTCTTTTTTTGAACTAAAATCAACGAATCATACAGGGCTTTAGTATCAAAGACAATCTTAGGTGCTGTCTTTTCACCCTGCCTCTCATAATTGTCGCCATTGAAATTCCTTCCAGTGTATAATAATGAAGTTGTAAATTCCTTGAAATTGTCATTAACCCGGCTGGTAAATCTTTTATTCATGGAATCAATTTCATGAGTAAGCTGGGAAATATTCTTCATTGCTGAGTTTGTCTTGAAGAGGTCTATCTCGGTCCGTTCCAGATCGAATCCTGAAAGTGATACCACCAATATCTGCTCTTTGAATATATCTTTTCTGAAGGGGTATTTTTTTTCGGATCTGACAGGATCCTGTTCCGGCATTTCACTATAAGAATAACCATTGTAAAGCACCATCGACATTGCCGTTTCATCGGGACTTACCCTCATATAACCAGAGTCGGCATAAATAACATCGCTGTTTCCCTTGTTTTTGCGATGATCATAGATAAATACCTTATCGAGACGGTTTGTGACAGGATCTTTTGATGTGACTTTTATGCTGAATCCATCAATGTCGTTGTTAAAAGTACCGGCCTGAAGATTAATATCAGGGCGTTTCCGTCGTATATCCTGAAGAAGAGTCCTTGCCTGCCTGTTGGAGTAGGGAAGAACATTGTTGGAAAAGAAGAAAGAAATCACACAGATAACGGAGATCATTATGACCAGGGGTCTCATAATTCTGCCCAATGATATCCCTGACGATTTCAGGGCCGTGAGCTCACTGTATTCACCCATGTTGCCGAAAGTCATAAGTGAAGCAAGGAGAATGGCAAGGGGAAGCGCCATCGGAACGAATGTCAGTGAGAACTGGAATAACAATTCCGCCACAATCCCTATCTCCAGACCCTTACCGGCAAGTTCATCGACATACATCCAAAGGAATTGAAGGATAAGTATAATAAGAACGATGAAGAATGTTAGTATAAGCGGTCCTATAAAGGATCTTAAGACAAATTTATCGAGCTTCTTCAATATCCTTGATTTTTCAACCGGCAAAGGTACTGATTTTTGCCAAATGTACCTGATACTGTTTACTAAAATGGATAAGTTCAGGACCACCTGGCATCCTTGCGACAAGTCCTATTGCATCAGCTCCGGTTTCTATTGTTGTTAAAGCTTCAGAAAAAGAGCTGATACAACAAATCTTGATACGAACTCTCATAATAGATATAATTTCAAAGGACGAACTGGCATTTGGCAAAATTAAATTGTCCATATTAAAATTTCGTCATTTAAGTATGACTATAGTTCCAGTTATTGATTAATGTCAATCCTTAATACATCGGACTGAATGACCGTCAGTTTTATTGTAACCATATTTATCAATCCGGTTGTATTCATTGAAAATTTCCCAATAAGATCCATAATCGGTATCTACTTCTGTCGCACTCCACCAGATACTGTTTGAGCCAATTCCGAGATACCCTTCCCCGGTTAGAAGGAATCCTCCCGGAAGTGCTGAAAATCCACATTCATTCGTAGCACCTGAATTTGGAGCCGCCCAATGCGATGTACCTGTTTCAAGGAGTTTATATGCAGCCAGACCCCTGCCTCCAAGATAATCGACTAACGTGGTCCATTCATTATCAGTAGCGACATGCCAGCCTTCAGGCGACAGATTTCGGTTATCATTAATTGCGTACCAATTATATAAACACCCATAAGTGGCAGATAAGCCAGCTTCATTATTGTAATTGGTGTAAGCTCCCGAAGCAAGTGTTTTCCACTGAATTCTATCTGTAACTTCGGGAATGAGATCCCCATTTCTGAATTTTGTAGTTTTCAGGTTTTCAGCCATCCATGTTTGCGTTCCTATCTGAATTGTTTTATAAATATTCCCATCTCTGTCAATTACACTGCCATACGTCAATGAGGGATTAAAAGCTATTTCCCCCGATCCTGATCCTGAAGGAGTCAAGAAGCTAACCTGATTCCCATAAGAAGTTCCGAGATAATTTCTGGCATATGCTCTGACATAGTAGGTTTTTTCCGGAGTCAGCCGGGTAATC
>CAZCQC010000276.1:0-2950 GCA_964500155.1 uncultured Rikenellaceae bacterium
GATCCATCATCATCTTACGTGGCGATAATTTCTTACCTGTAATATTTGCCGGACAGACAGATGTACATCTGCCACACTCGGTACAGGAGAGAGAGTCAATATAATTCTTCCATGTTGCATCCTCTGCATCCTTGATACCAAATCTCTCAACAGCTGTTCCGGCTGGTGCTTCTGAAAAAACAGTAGCAGGATTGAGCATCAGTTTAACCTCCCGGGTGATATTATCCATATTCGTCAGCTTGCCAAGCGGCTCAAGCCTCGAAAGGAATACGTTAGGAACTGACATGAACACATGAAAATGCTTAGAATATGGAAGGTAGTTGGCAAAAACAAATATTGTCAGAATGTGGGTCCACCACGAAATATTGTAAATAAGACTGAACCCTTCGGCCGATACTCCATTTGAAAGCCCGGCCAGAATTCCGCTTACAGGAAAAAGTCCATAAACTTCCCCTCCCTGAAGTACTTTTTCCCTGAGATATGCTGTATTCATTGTAAGCAGGGAAATCATTAAAAGTAGTATCAGCGAAAGGGAGATGTTAGCATCAATATGAGATTTCTTCTTCATCTCAATGCCTTCAAACCTCCTGATGTGGCCGAAAATCCGCCTTACGAGGAAAATTATAATCGAAATCGCAACAATGATGGCAAATATGTCTCCTGAAGCAATTATGAAATTGTAAAATGGCCCCAGAAAACGTAGAACTCGTTCTGTTCCTGCCAATCCATCAATTACCATTTCAATGCTTCCGATCAGTATTACACAAAATCCCCAGAAGACCAGAGCATGTAATGTGCCGATTACAGGTCTCCTGAAGATCTTTGTCTGGCCAATTGCTACACGCATTACCAATCCAAAACGTTTTCCGAAATCTTTTATCTTAAATGCCGGCTTTGTAAAACTGAAAAATTTTATTAGCCGGTTTACTGTATAACCGAAGACGGCGATCGTAATAAGAAGGGCAACTGTGAAAATCAAATGTTTTAGCATAATATAAAGAAAAACAGTAACCTTTTGTCTTTATGCCACTAAGGCGCAAAGGCGCAAAGTCTTATTTTGTATTAATAAATCTGCGAATTCCGTCTTTAATTAGGGGAACATTAAAATTAATAAGGTAACCCAATCTATTTCCAGTTAAAATAAGGTGGCTAATAATTTGTGCTTCCCAAACTGGATTTACAATCTCAACTGCTTTAAGTTCAATAACTACTTTGTTCTCAACCAACAAATCAAGTCTTAGCCCTTCATCAAAAATGATCCCATCATAAACTATTGGCACATCCAGTTGCCTTTGAACGATTAGCCCACTTTTTTTCAATTCATGACATAAACATACTTCATAAACTTTTTCAAGTAAACCAGGGCCAAGAGCTTTATGAATAGTAAATGAAGCATTTACTATCTGCTTTCCAATATTTTCTTCTTCAGATGACAGAAGCTTTTCCATATATTAACGCTTAGCGTCTTAGCGTCTTTGTGGCAAAATAACTACTTTTTCAGATTCTTTACAGCTTCTACCAGTTTCGGAAGAATTTTCATAGCATCTCCAACGATCCCGTATTGTGCTGCCTCAAATATCGGAGCATCCTTATCGCTGTTTATCGCCACAATGTATTTTGATGAGCTTATTCCTGCCAGATGCTGGGTAGCTCCGGAAATGCCAACAGCAAGATAAAGGTTTGGAGCAATAATTTTTCCTGTTTGTCCTGTATGCTCTTCATGAGGCCTCCATCCTTCATCGGAGACAGGCCTTGAACATGCGGTTGCCCCATTAAGCAGAGAAGCGAGCTCAACAAGGGGAGCCCAGTTGTCAGGTGACTTCATTCCTCTGCCACCCGAGACCACAATATCAGCATCGGTAAGTAATATCTTTCCCGTCTGTTTATGGGTTTCTGTAACTGTTGTTCTGACAAATAACCCGTCTGTTTCAACCACATAAGTTTCAGGTATCGCACCTGTGGCTTTTTCAATTATATCAAATGAGTTCTGTGCAAGAGTGATTATCCTGATATCAGTTCTTATTATAATATGAGCATAAGCGTTTCCCGAGTATGCCCTTTTATAAACTGTGAAAGGTTCAAGACTAAGCGGCAGTTTGCTAACACCCGATCCGATCCCGGCCTTCAGTCTGACCGAAAGCCTTGGGGCAATGGCTTTTCCGGACATATTATTTGAAAAAATAATAACCTTTGAGCCTTCTTTCAGAGCGTAATCTGCAATCACTTTTGCATAAGCCTGATTATCAAGAACTGTCATGCCGTCGCCAACCAGATCAATTATACGTGCGGCACCGTAATTACCAAGCTTTTTCAGTTCTTCATCATCTGCTTTGCCTAATGTTAAGGCAATCACCTCCGTTTTTAGCATTTCGGCCACGGAGGATGCATAAGAAACAAGCTCAAAAGAGAGTTTCTTGAATTTCCCGTCCCAATTTTCGGTATATACCAGAACTGACATAGGATGATTTTTTCGTAATTGTTATTAAATGACTTTAGCCTCATTTTGAAGAAGCCCGATCAGCTGAGCCGGATTTTCGGGATCAATGTACTTGCAGGCGGCGCGGGGAGAAGGCTTTTCAAACCCTGAAATTTCTGTAAGGTTTTCAACAGTAATGGGTTCATATAATCTTACAGATTTCGTTCTGGCAGTCATTATCCCACGCATGGAAGCAATTCTTGGTTCCTTTGCGATCCCCTTCTGTACCACTGCCACGAAAGGTACAGGAACTTTTACACTCTCTCTGCCCCCATCAATTTCTCTTGTTAGAACCGGTATCCCACTTTCAATATTCACACCAGAAACTGAAGAAACCGATGGAATTCCAAGGAATTCTGAAATCATTCCTCCCACTGCTGATCCGTTAAAATCGCTCGATTCGATACCGCAAAATATAATATCAAATTGCTCCTTTTTTATCACTTCTGCCAGCTGGGCTGCAACCGAGTATGC
>CAZCQC010000277.1:0-13974 GCA_964500155.1 uncultured Rikenellaceae bacterium
AAGCTCTACCAGGGAGTAACTCTCGGGGCGCTAAGTGTTGATAAAAGCAAAGCTTCAAAGAAAAGACATCCGACTATTGAGGACAATGTCATTTTATATGCAGGGTGTACCATCCTGGGAGGTGAAACAATAGTCGGAAGAAACAGCATAATTGGCGGGAATGTATGGCTGACTGAAAGTATTGCTCCATTTTCAATAGTGTATAACAAGAGCGAAATAATTGTAAGAAATCATAATGGGTTTCAGGAACCATTAAATTTTATCATTTGATTAAAATTCAATCTCAGGTTTTATGAAAGTAAATTCAATTCTCGAAACAATAGGCCGCACTACTCACGTCAAAATCAACAGGCTCTTTGGTTCTGAATATTCCGTATGGGTAAAACTCGAGAAAGAAAATCCGGGAGCCAGTATTAAAGACCGCATAGCATTATCGATGGTTGAGGATGCAGAAAAGAAGGGACTTCTTAAACCCGATACAGTCATAATCGAGCCGACTTCCGGTAACACAGGTATCGGACTTGCTATGGTTGCAGCAGTAAAAGGCTAGGATTATTCTTGTAATGCCCGAATCTATGTCGGTCGAGAGAAGGAAGATAATGAGTGCTTACGGAGCTGAATTCGATCTGACTCCAAGAGAGAAAGGGATGAAGGGAGCCATTGAGCGCGCAAACCAGCTGCATTCAGAGATTTCTGATTCCTGGATCCCAATGCAGTTTGACAATCCGGCAAATGCTGAAATTCACAGGAATACCACTGCTCAGGAGATCCTTGAAGATTTTCCCGACGGACTTGATTATCTTATAACAGGTGTAGGTACGGGCGGACACATAACCGGTTGTGCCGAAGTATTAAAAATGAAATTCCCGAATCTTATAGTATTTGCTGTTGAACCTGATTTATCGCCTGTATTGAGTGGCGGTGCTCCCGGACCTCATCCGTTGCAGGGAATAGGTGCCGGATTTATTCCTTCAGTATTGAACACAAAAGTATTGGATGGAGTAATTAAAATAAGCAAAGAAGAAGCATTTGACTTTACAAAAAGAGCTGCAAAAGAGGAGGGACTATTTATCGGGATATCTTCGGGAGCATCATTGGCCGCAGTAAATAAAAAACTGACTGATGTTCCCAGAGGTTCAAAAATCCTTACCTTCTGCTATGATACAGGTGAGAGATATTTATCGGTAGATGGATTATTCTGAAGAGTTTTAATTGAAAAGAAACCTGACATTCTGAAAGCCGGAATTAACAAATCAGATCATAAGGAATTTTATAAGGTTGTACAGTCAGAACTGTTTTACTACTTTTATGGGATTTTTTAAGGACTGAAAACTTTGTAAAGGAGAAATATGAACGATAAAAAGATTCTCTATCTCGACAGGAATGAAAATCAGTACGGGCCGTCTCCTTCGTGCTTAAGAGAATTTGCAATAACCGATATTAAGGAGCTGAGCGAATATTCCCGTGATTTTGTGATGGGATTTAAAAGTCGTCTGTCGGATAGATTGGCCACCGAGTATGGAGTAAATGAAAAAAACGTTGTTCTGGGTTATGGAGGGGAAGACCTTCTGAAACAAGCGGTACATTGCTATGTCCATAAAGGAGATAAGGTATTGATCCCATCATATTCGTGGTGGTATTATAAAAAAATTGCCGATGAAGTTGAAGGGATAAAGGTAGAATATCCGATAGTGGAGGGGGAAGAGACTTTTTACTACGATATTGAGGGAATGTTCAGAGTCTATCATAAGCATAAACCAAAACTTGTGCTTATCAGCTCACCTAACAATCCTACCGGAAACAGATTGGAACTGAACCAGCTGGACCAGGTTCTTGAAATAATGAGGGATACTGTTGTTGTGCTCGACGAGGCATATTCACTTTTCTTTAACGGGGATAAATCGCACCTGGGAGAATTAATTGCCAAATTCCCTAACTTGTTGATCATCCGTACATTTTCAAAATATCATGCCCTGGCAGGTTTAAGGATAGGTTTTGCTCTTACCGGAGAAAATCATGTTCGTTTTTCTCTTTTCAGTTCACGTTATCTGGGCTTCAACTCTCTTTCTGAAAGAATTGCTATCGCTGCTCTTAATTCTGAGGAATATTACATGGAAGTGAGAGAGAAAATGGCCGGAGACATGGAAATGTATTTTCATGAATTTAATACTTTTCCGGGCTTTAAGGCATACAGATCGTATGCGAATTTTATTCTGGTCCGGATACCTGTTGAAATAAAAAATAACTTGCAGACCTATTTAACAGAAAATGGTGTTATAATTAAATTCATGGCTGAAGACGGATTGAACAATCATATTAGAATAACTATAGGCAGACAGGAGCAGAACCGACTGCTGATAGACTTAATCCGGACTTTTCTGAAAGCGAATAATTTGCTATGAACTGGCTCGGGGAGTACAAGAAATCTTTGAAGATGAAAGAGGTTGAAGAAGTCTTCGACCTTGTTTTTTACAGGCCTGTTGCATTCCTTTTCGTAAGAACAGTTTATAATACAGAAATTACACCGAATAGCATTTCAATAGCTGCTATATTTATGGGAATAACGGCCGGTTGTTTTTATTCACTTGGACAACCGTTATATTTTAAAATCGGGGCCTTTTTTTATCTTCTGTTTAACATTCTTGATTGCAGCGACGGTCAACTTGCCCGTCTTAAAAAAACCGGCACACCAGTCGGCCGGATTATTGACGGAATTTCTGATTATATAGCCACAATTGCAGTTTACCTGGGTATTGCTGTGGGTTTTGCCTCCGGAAGCCCTGATCCTTATTTCTGGTTATTAATGCTCTTTCTTGCCGGATTGAGCAACATTATTCATGGAATTCTTGTTGATTACTACAGGAGCAGGTTCCTGTTTTATGTAAAGGGAGGGGAAAGCAATTTTGAAAAGGAAATTGAGGAATTCAGAAAAGAGTATGAATTAATAAGCAATCAAAAAGGTAAAAGGTTCGACAGGATGGTTTTGCTGATATATTTTAAATACTCAGCATTTCAAAGATTACTGGTAGCTAAAAAGAAAATAACAAAATTTTTCATTACAACCCCGGAGGAGTATTTTAAGAAAAACAAAACCATTATCCGGTTCTGGCTGCTAACAGGTGCCACTACCGAGATAACCACACTTATAATCTGTTCATTTTTTAATCGCTTTGATCTTTTTATCTGGATAATAGTTATAGGATTTAACAGCCTGGCAGTGATATTGTGGCCGATCCAACAGATAATTGATAAAACCTTTAATAGAGAGCCTTAAATGAAAGCAGTCATTCTTGCAGCTGGTGTAGCTTCACGTCTGAGACCACTGACAAATAGCACTCCCAAATGTTTGTTGAAAGTAGGTTCAAAAAGCATACTCGAGCTTGCAATCGAAAACCTGGTTGAAAATAAAATCTCCGATATTGTTATTGTGACTGGCTATCTTGAAAACCAGATCCGGGATTTTCTTAGTATAAGATTTCCGGAATTGAAAATTACATTCTATTATAACAACCTCTATGAATCTACAAATAATATTTATTCATTATGGCTGGCCAGACATGCTTTTCATACAGACGACATGTTGTTAATGGACAGTGATATCGTTTTTGATAAGCGAATAATTGCAAAACTATGCGGTTCTGGTTATAAAAGTTGCCTTGCATTGAAACGACATGAGGTTCTTGATGAAGAAATAAAGGTCAGGACAGATAATAATGGCAGGGTTCTTGAGATAAGCAAAGAAGTTAATCCATCTGCAGCAGCAGGTGAATCAGTAGGCATAGAAATATTTAATAATGAACTGCTCAGGGAACTATTCAGTGTAATTGACCGTAAGATAAATATTGATAAGAATGTTAATCAATTTTATGAGGCTGCTTTCCAGGAGCTGATAAATAATAATCACGATATTTATGCAGTTGACATAACTGAATATTTTTGTACGGAAATTGATACTATAGAAGATTTAAACATTGCCGGTGAACTCTATAATAAGAAGGGTTGATCATAGTTCAGTTTAATTATGTCGGAAAGCCTTATCACAATATCAATTGCGGGTTTAATAGCAGGATTTGTCTTTTCCATGCCCATTGCCGGGCCAATAAGCATTCTTATAACCTCGAATGCATTAAAAGGGAGATTGAAATACTGTAATCTTCTTACAATAGGAGCCTCATTAGCCGATCTGGTTTATGTTTTTATCGCAGTCTACGGACTTACAAGGTTTTATTCGTGGTATAAGCCTGCGATCCCTTATTTAATGGGCGCATGTTCTTTATTCATCATTTTTATTGGTTACACTATTTTCAGGACAAAAATCGACCCGGGAAAAATTGAGGATAAAATACATCTTCCTGAAAGAATCAATAAAGAGGCCAAAGGCGGTTTCTATACCGGTCTCCTGGTTAATTTAATTAATCCTACATTATTCTTCGGCTGGCTTACAACCTCTTTCATAATAATATCTATTGCTTCTTCCCTTGGTTTTAATACGGGAGGATTGGATTTAATGATTGATCAGAATATTACTGAAATTAATAATATTGGTGGAAAAATTATTGAAAAACCCAGTTTGCCAAGTTATCTCACGTTTGATACATTACAGATATTAAAGAAGGAGGTTCCGGTTCAGAATTCTAAAATAACCCCGACAAAGAATTTTCATATTTTAATCAGCCTTTGTTTTGCACTCTCTCTTTCTCTTGGAAGTATAATATGGTTTTACCTGCTCGCTTTATTTATTTTCAGATGCCGAAATAAAATAAGCATAAAAATATTGAATCTGGTTGTTAACAGCCTGGGGGTCTTGTTGTGCCTCTTTGGGATACTTATTGTTTATAAAACATTAAGTATGTTTCTTTGATATTTCAGAATGGTCGGTTTGATACTTTTTGTTAACGCTGGATCAGTGTTTCAAGCGTAGCTTTTTTAAGAATACTGTTCGTGTTAGCAAACACCTCTTTAAATACTTTTCTGATCTGACATGTAGTCTCGTCTCTGCAAAATTCGCATGGACGATAAGCTTTCTCAGAAACACAATATAAAAGAGATAAGGTCCCCTCAAAGTGATCGATTATTTCTGCCAGATTGACTTCATCGGGTTTTCGTAATAAATAATATCCTCCGGATTTTCCAAGCTGGCTGCCCAGAATCCCCATTTTTCGTAATTCCAGAAGAATATTTTCAAGAAAGCTTCGGGGAATGTTTTCTTTTTCAGAGATCTCCCTTATTTGTACAGGTCCCTTCCCATAATCTCTTGCCAGCCTGGCAAGAGCAACCATGGCATACCTTGTTTTTTTTGAAAGAATCATCTTGAGAAATTTGTCTTCTGCCTAAAGTTAAGTATTTATACCTAATACTTTTTGGTTTTTATGCCAATTAAACCTAACAAATAAGAGGTTACATTTGTTCACCTAATCGGTAGACTTTATGAGATATACTTTTTTAGTTATAGTTTTCCTGATATTTTCCGGAGGACTATTTTCTCAGACAGCAAATGATATCCTGAATATTCTGGTTCAGCAGAATACAATTTCACAGAATAAAGCTGATTCTCTCAGGGCTGAATATTCGATAAATCAACAGACGACTCTTCCTGATAAAAAACTTCGGATAGATGCTGAATTCAGACCACGGACTGAATTCAGGAACGGATATCAACAGCTAAGGAATGACACCTCGACAGGAGCATTCTTTACCAACCAGAGACTAAGGATAAGTGCTAATTATGCATTTGATAACAGATTTGTATTGCAGGTTTCGGTTCAGGATCTGAGGGTCTGGGGTCAGCAGGATCCAAGGTCAACATCCGCTACACTTCAGCTATTTGAAGGATGGGCAGAAGCTTACATCACCAACAAGTTTTCAATAAGGGTTGGAAGGCAACGATTGATATATGATAACCAAAGATTATTTGCTGAAAATGACTGGAGGCTGAGTGCTGCAGTTCACGATGCCGTAAATTTCAGATATAACACTCCAAAGTTATCTTCCGAACTGGCACTTGCTTTTAATCAGTACTCCGAACGCTATTTTGGAACAGATTATGCTCCTTCGGGCTTTTCAAATTATAAATTTCTGGCCGTTAATTATTTACGTTACAAAATCAACAGTCGTTTTACATTGACGGGTATAAATAGCGCTGATGGCTATCAGGACAAAACAAATCCTGAAAAAATAAATTTCCGGTATACTCTTGGCGGCCGGCTCGAGTGGGAATTGAATGGGTTATATTCAACGTTTAGTGCGTATTACCAGGGGGGAAAGAATAATTCAGGTAAAGATTTATCAGCATGGTATGTTCAACCGGAAGTCCGGTACACATCTTCCAAAAACTTTGTTGCAAGAATCGGAGCAGAAATTTTCAGCGGAAACAACAACGGAACAACAAATATTACTGACCACTCCTTTGTACCGTTATATGGAGTTGCCCACCGGTTCAACGGATCAATGGATCTGATCACAAAATTCCCGGCTGATGTAGCAGGGGCAGGACTGTTAAATCCTTATCTGTTTTTGATAAAACCTCTCTCTTCGAAAATCGATTTCAGAGCTGATTTTCACACTTTTCATCTTCAGCAGGACTATTTTACAATTAATGATGTAAAAATTGACCGTTACCTGGGATTTGAGAATGATTTCCTGATCACCTATAAACCAAATGCAGTCACAAAGGTTGATCTTGGGGTGTCCTATATGCTGCCGACAGAAAGCTTTGAAATAGTTAAAAACAACGGTAGCGGTAAATATAATCTTACCTGGGTCTACTTAAGCCTGACCTTCAGACCGCAATTACTTGGTTTAAATTTTAAATAATACCAGACAATGATTAAGAAAATTTACAAGGGTTTCCTGTTTATTCTGGTTCTATTTTTCGGCATTAACCAGAAACCCGCTATTTCCCAGGAAAGTCTCAAAGGTACAATTGCTCTTTCAGGGGCGTGGGCACTTTATCCCATGACTGTGAGATGGGCTGAGGAGTTCAGAAAAATATATCCTGATGTCAGGATCGACCTGTCAGCCGGCGGAGCAGGCAAAGGGATTACTGATGCCCTGAATGATATGGTTGATTTAGGCATGGTTTCCCGTGAGATTTATAAGGAAGAACTTAATAAAGGGGCATATCCGATTGCCGTTACAAAAGATGCCGTAGTACCTGTGATCAATGCATCCAATCCTTCATTGAATACTATATTGAGTAAAGGACTTAAGAAAGATGCAGGCAACAACATATGGATAACTGGTATGTTCAAAACCTGGGCACAGGCTTTTGGAATTAAAAGTACCACCCCGATACATGTTTATACGCGTTCAGATGCCTGCGGTGCTGCGGAGGTTTGGGCCAAATATTTCGGCAAAAAACAGGAGGATCTTCTGGGTAGTGGTGTTTATGGGGATCCCGGATTGGCGTTGGCTGTGAAAAAAGATCCGCTTGGCATAGGTTTTAATAATATTGGTTACGCCTATGACAATAAAACCAAAAAGCAATTATCAGGCATAAGGGTACTTCCGATCGATATAAATAATGACGGGAAGATAACTCCTGATGAAAATTTTTATGATTCAATGGATGATCTTATAACGGCCATTGCAAATGGTAAATATCCTTCTCCCCCGGCACGTGAGCTTTATTTTGTCTCACATGGAAAGCCGCAAAAAGAGGTGGTAACTAAATTCCTTATTTGGGTTTTGACTGATGGTCAGAAATATGTCAATGAATCAGGTTATATAACATTATCAAAAGAAAAAGTCACGTTAGAACTGAAAAGAATCCAATAAAGCCTATGCGAAAGATCCGGTTCGTGAAAGATATAACTGCCCGGCATTTTATGCTGGGCATTGCCGTTTTTACTATCCTTTTTCTCCTGGTTATCGGATTTAGTCTCCTGTTCAAGGCTTTACCCATTATGAAAGAAAAAAACCTGTGGGTATTACTAACCTCCGCCAACTGGAGACCATTTAAAGGTGACTTTGGGTTCCTTCCCTATATTATCAGCACTGTTTATGTTTCTCTGATTGCTTTAATCATTGCCCTGCCTTTTTCAATCCTTACAAGCATTTTTCTTAATTCTTATGCCTCAAGGAGTATCCGCCGAATCTTTGAGCCGGTTGTCGATCTTCTCTCCGGCATTCCGCCTGTTATTTACGGGGTATGGGGTACTATAACCATTGTACCGTTAATTTCAAATAAAATCGCTCCGCGATTTGTTGAATTTTCAACTGGTTATACAGTTCTTGCCGGAGGAATAGTGCTTGCGATTATGATAGTCCCGCTGCTGATAAGTATTCTGGTTGAGGTATTCCGCTCCATTCCTAAAGAGATTACTGACGCTTCATTAAGTATGGGGGCAACAAAATGGCAGACAGTAAAAAAAGTTATACTCAGGAAATCCTTTCCCGGAATTATAGCAGCTACCATTCTTGCTTTATCAAGGGCATTTGGTGAGACAATGGCAGTACTAATGGTTTGCGGAAATATTGCACAGATACCTCATTCATTCTTTGATGCATGTTATCCTCTCCCTGCCTTAATTGCCAATAATTATGGGGAAATGCTCTCAATGCCAAGCTATGAGTCTGCCCTGATGTTTGCTGCATTTCTTTTGTTCATAATAGTAGTTCTGTTTAACGGGCTTTCCAGATTTACTCTTAACCAGATTGAGAAGAAATACCAGTTTTCATGAATTGTAATATTATTATCAGCTGAATATGAAATACCTGGAAGAAAAAATATTCAAGATCATTATGATCGGGGCAGCTGCTATCATTATGGGAGTTCTCATATATATAATTGGAACAATATTTTATAAGGGGTTGCCTTCCCTTACGTGGGAAATGATAACCAGGATTCCGGGAGGAGGTTTTTATCTCGGTAAAGAGGGTGGCGTTTTAAATGCAATTGCCGGATCAGTTTTTATTATTGCAGGAGCTCTCATTATCAGTATGCTGATCAGCGTTCCCCTTGTTATGTATATTAATTTCTACCTTCCAGCCAGGTCGGTCTTTTCCGGTATTATCCGCTTTTCTATGGATATCCTTTTCGGGGTACCCTCTATTGTTTACGGCGCATTCGGATTTGCTCTAATGGTATACATGGGAGTTAAGGCATCACTGTTGGGGGGGATTCTAACTGTGGCAATGTTAATAATGCCGATAATGATGCGTTCACTTGACGAGGTTACAAGGCTCCTTCCACGCGATCTTCCCGATGCATTACTATCCCTTGGTTCGACTAAATACGAAATGTCAAAAGTATTGCTAAGGCAACTGATGCCTGGTTTAATCACAGCAACCCTTCTGGCAATAGGACGGGGGATCGGGGATGCTGCCACGGTCCTGTTTACGGCAGGATATACTGACAATATTCCTACATCACTTGGTCAGCCGGCTGCAACATTGCCCCTGTCAATTTTTTTCCAGCTTGGAAGTCCTGTTGAAGAAGTCCAGAACCGCGCATATGCATCTGCGGTAATTTTAACAGTTATTATATTGATACTTAGCTTTTCAGCACGATATTTCAGTTCGAAATTCTTAAAAAACAAATCATGATAATTGCAAAACAACATCCGGCAAATATGACTGTTGATCCGACAATGGAAATTGACAGAAAATCTCCATTAAAAAAGGTGGTCCATACTAACGCGATCAGAATTGAAAACCTTGACGTTTACATCGAGGACCATCATATTCTGAAGGACATTAGTCTTGCAATACCTGAAAAAAGCATTACCTGCATCATTGGCCCGTCAGGCTGTGGGAAGACAACATTTCTTAAAACCCTTAATCGTATGCACGATGAGACACCCGAGGTGAAAATTGCCGGCAGGGTGTTTGTAGATGGTGAGAATATCTATGATAAAGGAATTAATGTCATAGATACCCGCAAAAAAATGGGATTGCTGGCACAGCGTCCCTGCCCCCTCCCGATGTCGATTTTTGAGAATGTTGCCTACGGCCCGCGGATTCACGGGATAAGAAGAAGGAAAAAAATCAATCAGACAGTCATCCAGTATCTTCAATATGTGGGTCTATGGGACGAGGTAAGGGACAGGGTACGCTCATCTGCAAACCGATTATCGATAGGTCAGCAGCAGAGGTTATGTCTTGCACGCGGTCTGGCCATTGAACCAGAGTACATCCTGGGAGATGAAGCTACCTCTTCTCTCGACCCTCTTTCAACAAAAAAAATTGAGGAACTTTTTATCAAGCTGAAAGAAAAATATACAGTTATCCTCGTAACTCACACATTGAGACAGGCAAAAAGAATTGCCGATTATATCGTTTTTATGTACCTGGGGAAAATTGTGGAATCTGGGCCTACTGAAGAATTCTTCAATAATCCAAAAAAGCAATTGACAAAAGATTATCTGTCTGGGAGTTTTAGTTGAAAATGGAAATAAATGGAAATAAAAGAAATATATGAAAATAAAAGAAATAAGAGATAGGATAGAAAATAAACCGGTTGAGGATCAGCTGAAAATCCTTACTGACGTCTTCCCGGATAAGGTTTTGTTCACTTCGAGTTTCGGAATTGAAGACCAGGTTATTTCACATCTGATTTTCGAAAATGACATTCCTGTTGATGTTGCGACTCTGGATACAGGAAGAATATTTCCCCAGACGTATAAGGTTTTTAATGAGACTTTTAAAAGATACCAGAAAGAAATAATTGTTTATTTCCCTGATCATGTAGATGTTGAAAATATGATGACAGAGAAAGGTCCTTTCAGCTTTTACCTGTCACGTGAGAACAGACTGGAGTGTTGCAGAGTAAGAAAACTTGCTCCTCTTAATAGAGCGCTTGAAGGGAAAGAGTGCTGGATTTCCGGAATAAGAGCCAGCCAGTCAGATACCCGTGGCCAGATGGATTGGTTAGAGTTTGATGAAGATAAGAAGCTTTTTAAATTTTATCCTCTTTTCAACTGGACTTTTGAGGATGTTTGGAGGTTCATAAAAGCAAATAATGTCCCGTATAATGTTTTGCACGATAAAGGCTATGTCAGCATCGGGTGCGAACCTTGTACAAGGGCAGTGGAAAAAGGTGCCGATTTCCGGTCAGGAAGATGGTGGTGGGAAGAAGGTAGTCAAAAGGAATGCGGACTTCACGTTAAATAGAATTCAATAAAAATGAAAACGATTGCTTCTCCGCCGGCTGGCGGATCGCAATGACAGTAAATCTCTTAAAGTCCCCCTTAGAAGGGGGCAGGGGGATGTAAGATTTAAAAACTGTGCATATGAAAATAAACAATGAACATCTGAAGGAACTTGAAGATGAGGCTATTTTTGTCATGAGGGAGGTAGCGGCCCAGTTTGAAAAAAAGGTCATCCTGTTTTCAGGAGGTAAGGACTCAATCGTATTGGTGCATCTTGCAAAAAAGGCTTTCTGGCCGGCAAAAATGCCCTTCAGCCTTATGCATATTGATACCGGGCATAACTTTGAAGAGACTCTGACATTCAGAGATAACCTTGCAACGGAACTTTGCGTCGAGCTTATAGTTAAGTTGGTTCAGGACTCAATTGACCGGGGCAGGGTTGCAGAGGAGACCGGGATCAATGCCAGCAGAAACAAAGCACAGTCGGTTACCCTTCTTGATGCAATTGATGAACTAAAAATTGATGTTGCCATTGGCGGTGGACGACGTGATGAAGAGAAAGCCAGGGCAAAGGAAAGATTTTTTTCGCACCGGAATGAATTCGGACAGTGGGATCCAAAGAATCAGAGACCTGAACTCTGGAACATTTTTAATGGTCATAAGAATTTCGGGGAACATTTCAGAGTGTTTCCGATAAGTAACTGGACAGAGCTGGATGTATGGCAGTATATTATGAGTGAAAATATCATTTTACCACACCTGTACTATACACACCGGCGTAAGATATTCCAGCGTAATGGAGTATACCTCGCCTGGGCTCCTTTCATGCAAACGAAACCATCTGAATTGGTTTTTGAGGCTGATGTACGGTGCAGGACTATCGGGGATATTACATGTACCGGCGTTACTCTGTCGAAGGCAGAATCGCTGGAAGAAATAGTTACTGAAATTGCCGCAACAAGGGTGACCGAAAGAGGTGGACGATATGATGACAAAAGATCGGAAGCTGCAATGGAAGACCGGAAGAAGGAGGGGTATTTTTAATGGTATGGGGTATGCGGTATGGGGTATGCGGTATGAGGTATGAGGTATGAGGAAAATAAAAGGATTTCCCTGGACCCCATACCCCAAACCTTTCAATTGAAAAACGAATAAAGAACACTATGGAAAGCAAAATAAACGGAAATAAAAGCCTTCTGAGGTTTACAACAGCCGGAAGTGTCGACGATGGAAAAAGCACTCTGATAGGCAGACTTCTTTATGACAGTAAATCAATCTTTGAGGACCAGATGGATCATATAGTCGAATCCAGTAAACGTCTTGGAAAAGAGGGAATTGATCTTTCACTCCTGACCGATGGACTCAGGGCAGAAAGAGAACAGGGAATCACAATTGATGTTGCCTACAGATACTTTGCCACCCCTGCCAGAAAATTTATTATTGCCGATACCCCGGGGCATATACAATACACTCGTAATATGGTGACGGGAGCAAGCACTGCGGACCTTGCCGTGATACTTATAGATGCAAGAAAGGGGGTGCTTGAACAAACTCTTCGCCATTCATACATTGCAGCTTTACTTGACATAAGACACATCATTTTCTGTATCAATAAAATGGATATGGTGAATTACGCCGAAGAAATCTTTATAAATATCAAGAATGAACTTAATGCCCTTGCTGAAAAACTTAAGATAGAAAATGTACATTATATTCCGATAAGTGCCAAATTCGGTGATAATGTGGTTGAACACTCTGAAAAGATGAAATGGTATGAAGGCAAAACCTTTCTCCGGCTTATCGAGACCATTGAAATTAAAAAAATTAAAAACTCCTCTGAATCGAGACTTCCTGTTCAGACAATCATACGGCCATTATCGGATGAATATCATGATTACCGTGGTTATGCAGGCAGAATTGCGGGTGGAACATTTAGAAAAAAAGATTCTGTTACAGTTCTGCCTTCCGGGTTAAGATCAAGGATCTCGGGTATCGATGTAATGGGTAAATTCTTGTCCGAAGCTTCAGCAGGAGATTCTGTTTCAATTACCCTTGAAGATCAAATTGATATCAGCAGAGGAGACCTGATTGTCAGGGATGACCAAATTCCGCAGTCGGGTCAGGACCTCAGCCTGATGATTTGCTGGTTCAATGAAAAACCCCTGAAAGCCGGAGGAAGGTATCTTGTCCGTGTAAATACCAATGAAGTCGAATGTGTAATAAAAACGGTTAATTACAGGATGAATATAGACTCTCTTGAACGTGATTATGAAAACATTGCAATAAATATGAATGATATAGCAAATATCAAAATCAAGACATCTAAGCCAGTTTTTTTTGACGCCTATAAGAAGAATAACATTACCGGAAGTCTGATATTTATTGATGCAGGAACAAAAGAGACCGTGGCTGCAGGAATGATACAGGAGCAGTAATGTATTGCCCTTATAATTAAATCGTATAGCTTTGTAAAACATATTTAACAGTTATCTGTTTTATTGATAGTGAAAAAGGGGATTTCAATATTATTTGCATTTGTGATGATCGCTACAATGTTCCACTTTTCAGTGGCAACGCACTATTGTGGTGGTCATATAGCAGCTTCGAAGGTATCGTTAACCGGAAAGCTGGCAAGTTGCGGTATGGAGGGTTCAGAAAAGCCGTTGCCTCCTCCCGGAATATACTTTTCGAAACATTGTTGTGAAGATGTTGTAACTTCCTTTTCGACAGATAATAATTACATACCCTCGTTTTTTAATATCCCTGCTGCTGTTCAATTTAATTTTCAGACATTAGGATTACCATCTGAACCTACGGTCGGCCTGGCAGGGGTTTTCAAATTACAATATTCAGACAAAAGCCCTCCCGGGGAAATGATGTCCAC
>CAZCQC010000278.1:0-5147 GCA_964500155.1 uncultured Rikenellaceae bacterium
TCGCACTGATAGAAATATACTCCCGGAGAAACAATTTTACCCTTGTAGGTTCCATCCCAGTTGAGCTTAGGTTCATCAGTCTGAAAGATAAGTACTCCGTAGCGGTTGAAAAGCTTGAATTCTACTCTTTCAACAAGTCCCGAACTTTTTGCTTTCAGCCAGTCATTTATATCATCTCCGTTTGGAGTAAAGACATTGGGGATCTCGTAAAAATTGCATGAATCGACACATATCATTACTGATTTCAGGCTTTCATTGCCTATCAGGTCAAAGGCCGAAACCGCGTAGCATCCTGCAATGACCTCCCCGGGAAAATGCTTATAGCTGAAGGTATTCTTATCATTTATGACTGTCAGAAGGGAAAGATTTTCTTCAGTTATTAGCTTATAGTAAATGTTGTATCCGGCTACATCCTGAAAGCATTCACTGCCTGGAATTGTCCAGCGAACAGTATTATAAAGACTGTCGCACTGACTTGTAACATTAATTTCAGGTTGGCATGGAGGTTCATTGTCGATGGGTACAACACAGGTTTCCTGCGAGAAATTTATAAGGTTCTTAGGCATATCAATCGCTGTATAACCACCGGTTGATCTTACTTTATAACAGTATTGCCTGCCATTGATCAACCCTTCGTCAATGTAATTCAGAAGGTTTGTAGTGCCTATTGAATCAAATTTCATTGTGGATTCATTCAGCCTGAAAAAATCGTATCTGGTATTTATCCAGGGAACATTCCGGGAAATAACAAAACGGACCTTTCTGTCGCCGGGAACAGCTATAAGAAATACTGATGATGCATATCCCGGATCACCAATAATGAATCTGTTACCCGATGCATTATTATAGAGTTCAATTTTGTAAATGAATCCGCCAGTCTGGGTATTGATAAGCGAATCAACAAATGAAGTTTCGTTGAGAGTCGCAGTCTGAATCGATCTTATCTGAGTATAATTAGTCCCTGTTATCCCATCAGCCCTGTAAATAAGATATTCGTATGGTCCCAGTGCCGGAATGGTATCGAGCTTGTCTGGTTTTTTCCATCTTACAACTATGGAGCCATTTGTCGCAGAAGTGGTTCTCACGCTCACATTTGTTATAACCGGGACTCCCGAAACAAGAGAAGATGAGATCTCATTTGAAGATTTGCTTTCAGCTCCATTAGCAAAAACAGCTACAATCCGGTAGGTATACTCTCTGCTGTACTGCAGACCCTGTCCGTTGTCGGTGTCGAGGAAAGAAACCGTAGAACTGCCTGCAATATATCCGACCTTTACGAATCCTGTCGAGGATGGAATTCCTGAAGTGCAGGAATCAGGGACAAACGGTGAAGCACCTTCTTTCCGGTAAATATTGAATCCTGATATTGCAGTTGTTCCGTAATTATTCCAGGCCAGACGAATAAATTTACCTTCAGGCGACGCTCCGGTCAGCACAGGAGGAGTACCCAGTACCTTTATATTGAAATTATCAATATCTGAGAGCTTTTTTTCCCCGCTGTAGTCATCAGCTTTAATTATGACATTATAAGGTTGAGTCCTTACAGCCTCATAGCAGGGAGTCCACCTGAACCTTGAGGATGCATAACCGGCTATTGAATCAACCTTTGTAAATATTGCCGGACATGTTGACAAGCTATAAATTCCTGATGTCGAAAAGATACTTATGAAATCATTATCGGGATCGGTGGCAGAAACATTAAAATCGATGACGTCACCTACCTGAACGCACCTGTCATGAAGCGGCCCGTTCACAGGAGGCTTATTCTTTGTATCATATACATTTATCTGGATATCTCTTACTACCACGCCAATTTTTTTCCCATAACGCCATTCACGTATTTCCATAGCTACATTATATGCTCCTGTATCGACAGGAGAATCCCATATGAGGTCTCCGCTGATTGAGTCAACCCTTAAGAAATGTGAGGCGGGAGGCAGCTTATAGCTCTCAATAGGTTTACCATCCTCGCGGGTACAAACTGTAAGAGCATAGGATAAGCTGTCGCCATCGGGATCATAAGCACCGGGATTATGGATAAAGACATAGCCACGGGCTGCCTTATCGTATGGAGGATTAAGCAGTACAGGCGTGTTGTTCCTCCCTATTGCAGGGTTTACAATAAGAATTGTTGAGATAGAAAAAACAACATTCACCGAATTTGGAATGTTTAATATGTTTGCATTCCGGTTGGGATCCTGGACAACAAGTTTATAAACCCCGGGGCCGGGGAAAGTGTGGGTTATCTTGTAGATATTCCTCTTATAAAAATTCGGAAGATAGAGAATGCTTATCCGATCAGCTATTGAAGAGGTATTGTCGCCCCAGCTAATTTCAAGCTGAGGTCTGTCGGCATAACTCAGAGTGTATGTATAAGTTGTTATTGTAATCTCAAATGAGAGATCCGATAACTGGACATAAGTAATTTCCCCGGCCCGGTTATGGGTTGCCCAGCCGTTGCAGTATAAGAAAAACAGGAATACAACAATTGTCAGTTTTTTTAATTTCAGACTATTCACCTTACGTAATCTCCTCTCAGCCTTTAAGTTAGTTAATCTCAAATGTCTTTTCAGATTCTTCAGCCGTTAGCTTAACTCCCTCCTCAAAATCATTAACCTTTACTATGATCATGTTAGCCTGATCGCTATAAAGCGAAGTCATAATAACATTTTTCACAGTAATTCTGTTTATTTTTCCGGATGAGCTGAAAAAAAAATTCATTCTCAATTCATTTTCCGAAAGATCCATATCTCCCAGTTCTGCCGTGATCTGTCTTTTGTTAACACTGATCATTATCTTTTCATTGACATATTTTGTAAGGACTTCCCTTGTAAAAAGGCTTTCCCCGGAAAAATCGAGGTTTTTCTGATCTGTACTTTTAATTCCTGAATCAAGAAGGAAATCATCAAAATATATTCTTAAGAACACTTTAAAGTTCTCTTTGTCAGGCATATAATCAATGCTCAACAGAGAAACATGAACCGGATGGGCTGTAAGCCATAATGAAAATAACAGCAATCTGACCATCTATAATTCGGTTTATGGCATTCTTAACATCCTCAAAAATCAGACCATTAATATTTAAATAAGTCAATCTACAATATCGACCCGGTCCTTCAGGTACTCTACTGTTCCAACTTCTATAAATGAAAAACCTGAACGTCCTGAGAAATTACCTGCAAGGACTACGATAACATCATCATTTTTAAGGTCATGCCGGGTAGTCAGGTCCAAAAGTGCAATTTTCAGAAAATCGTCTACTGATTTTTTCCTTTCCTGGAAGCTTGCATATACGCCATACGACAGTGCCATCTCTCTCATCGTACTCTCAAGATAACATTGTGCAAGTATCAGGTTGTAGCTCCTGTATGCTGCCATGTCCCTTATGGTTTTTCCCCATGTTGTATCAGCAATAATAGCCTTTGCCCCAATCCTGACTGATGTTTTTGCGGCAACTTTAGCAAGGTAGGCTGAAATCTCACCCGTAATATTTGCTGAAGGTAGATCGAGAAATTTTTCCTTATTATTTTCAACTTCGAGAGCAACTTTCGTCATGGTTTTCACAGCCTCAACAGGATATTTTCCATTTGCAGTTTCACCACTCAGCATTACTGCATCTGTCTGAGAATAAATTGCATTTGCAACATCACTTACTTCAGCACGTGTAGGACGTGGATTAGTTATCATCGAATGAAGCATCTGGGTAGCAACAATAACGGGCTTCCTCTTGTTAATGCACTTCGAGATCATCATTTTCTGGATGCCCGGGATCTTTTCATAAGGTATCTCAATACCAAGATCACCCCTTGCAACCATTATACCATAAACATTTTCCAGAATCTCATCGATGTTTTCAACCCCCTCTTCGTTTTCTATCTTTGCAATAATCTTGATACTGCTTTTATATTCATCAAGAACAGCCTGAACATCGAGAACATCCTGTTTTGACCTTACGAAAGAATGAGCAATGAAATCAACCTTGTTTTCAACGGCCATCTTTATAAAAGCCCTGTCCCTCTCAGTTAATGAGGGGAGGCAAATCTTTACCCCGGGAAGATTTACGCTTTTTCGTGATCCGAGGATACCGTCATTTTCAACAAGGCATTCGAGGAAATCGCCATTCCTTTTCGTAACACTGAGTTCAATGTCACCATCATCGATCAGGATTGCAGATCCTTCAGGAACCTCATTAACGAAAGATTTGTAAGATACGTTGATAATCTTGTCCGAGCTTTTTTCACCCGGATTTCCTGCAATTAAGATAGTTGAACCTTTTTTAAGCTGTATCGGGGTATCGCATACACTGGTCCTTATCTCCGGGCCCTTTGTATCGAGCAGAATCGCAATCTTATCCGAAACCTGTCGGGCGTTTTTCATTATTTGAAGAGCTCCTTCGATGTTCAGATGTGCCGAGTTGATCCTGATAACGTCCATTCCCTCCCTGTAGAGTTCCCTTAGAAAACCGGGATCGCATCTTTTATCAGAGATAGTAGCTACGATCTTTGTCCTTTTCTTTATCATTATGTCTTTTTTGATCTCAGGCTGGTTTCAATAAATGCTTCCACTGCAAGTCTGTAACCATCAAGCCCGAGTCCGATAATACTTCCTCTGCAATATCGTCCCACAAGGCTGTTGTGCCGGAATTCCTCACGTGCGGCAATATTCGTGATATGAACCTCTATTACAGGAATCTTTATCGAAGCCACTGCATCAGCAATCGATACCGAAGTGTGGGTATATCCTCCGGCATTGAGTATGATGCCATCGTACGAAAATCCGGTTTCATGAATCTTGCTTATTATTTCACCTTCAATATTCGATTGAAAATAATCAAATGTCAACGCCGGAAAGAGTTTTCTAAGCTCACCCAGGTACTCTTCGAATGTAGTGGTGCCATATTTTTCAGGCTCTCTTTTGCCAAGAAGATTCAGGTTCGGCCCGTTAATAATTTGAATTTTCATTCGGATTGTTTTCACCGGTTAATAAGTCGTAAAAATAACTAAAATATTGATGGATGTGAAAGGTTGCGTTGTAATACTTTGTGTTACTTTGTGATGTAAAATAAATCGCTTATAATCGATGAGTCTCACCTGGAAAGCATCATTTAAGAACTTCGAAAACTATCTGAGGCTCGAAAAATCCTTGTC
>CAZCQC010000279.1:0-9351 GCA_964500155.1 uncultured Rikenellaceae bacterium
CAGGGAAAAACTGCAATTACTCATTATAAAGTTCTCGAGAATTTAGGCTATGTTTCAGTTATTGAATGCAAGCTTGAAACAGGTCGGACTCATCAGATAAGAGTGCATTTCAGTTATATAAAGCACCCGCTCTTCAATGATTATGAATATGGCGGGGATAAGAAACTTAAGGGAACAACATTTTCTAAATACCAGCAGTTTGTAAAAAACTGCTTTAAGATATTGCCGCGCCAGGCACTTCACGCAAAATCGCTTGCATTCGATCATCCCGTTACTGGAAAAAGATTGTCATTCGATTCCGACCTTCCGGACGATATGAAGCAGGTTATTGAAAAATGGAGAAATTACACCTCTGGAAGAACTTAGCAAAAACATCTTCTTGTTACATAGAGTTAAACAGAGTTCGATAGAGGATCTACAGAGCTCCACAGAGGTTTCTCTCTGTGTCTCGCTGTGACTTCTCTGTGCTCTCTGTGTAACTTAAAGAATTTTACTTTTCATAGGATTACCAACTGCCACCAGCTCCGCCACCTCCGAAACTTCCACCGCCAAAACCTCCGAAGCCACCACCTCCTCCACCACCGCCGAAGCTTCCACCGCCTGAGAATCCACCCCAGCTACCATCGTGCTTCTTACCTCCTGAATTCATCATTGACAGTAGCAACCACAAAGGGAGTCCTTTCCGGCTGATATGCTTCTGGTTCGACCCTCCGTTGCTGCGCATGAACATGATAATTATAAGGAATATTATAAAAAGGATTATCGGAGCTATATTGCCCAGATCGTTTCCCTTTGATTTACCGTATTGATCAGCAGGATATTCACCGCTGGCCAGCGACATTAAAGTGCTTGTAGCCTTGTCAAGTCCCCCGTAGTAGGTTCCGTTTCGGAATTCCGGCAATATCTCATAATCAACGATTTGTCCGCAGATAATATCTGGGATAACACCCTCAAGTCCATAGCCCTGGGCAATCTTAACCTGTCCGGATGACTCATTCGTTTTTGGCTTTACAAGGATAATCACACCATTATTCAGACCTTTCTGACCTATTCCCCATTTTTCGGCAAGCCTCTGGGCATAATCGGCTTTGTCATAACCCCTAAGGTCAGAAACAGTAACTATGGCAATCTGTGTGGAAGTCGAATCCTCATAGGCAACAAGTTTTTCTTCAAGTGCATAAACGTCCTGAGTTGAAAGCATCCCTGCAAAATCATTTACCAGCCTAGGTGGAAAAGGTTTTTCAGGAAAATCCTGGGCTGCAATTCTGCATAAAAAGAAAGCGATCAGGATAAATGATGCAGCTACCGGTTTAAAGAATATTCTTTTTTTCATAGTTATTCAGTTACTCCGGTATCATCAAAAGAGATCTCATCAGGTAGCTCATTCTTATCATTCTTGTCATGTGGAAAATGCTCCTTAAGCTGCATTCCCGCCATCAGTACCCCTTCAATAAGCCCTTCAGTGTACTTTCCGTTCCTGAAATGATTCTGAAGAGTATTTTTGATTTTATCCCAGAAGTCGTCAGTAACCTTTGAATTGATGCCTCCGTCTCCGATTATGGCGAACTCCTTGTTCTGCACGGCAAAATAGAATAGGACTCCATTCCTGTTTTCTGTTTCGTGCATTTTTAACATTTTGAAAATCCATGCAGCTCTGTCCAGAACATTCCCTGATAGCTTTGTCTCAAGATGAACCCTTATTTCTCCGGAAGTCTCACCCTCAGCCTCTTTTATGGCATCATGAATCTGTATCTGCTCTTCCCGGGTAAAAAAAGTCGAAGCTTTCATTTCCATAACCTGGTGATGGTTAGAATTTAACCTCGGGAGCTTTGTCAGCTCCTTCCATCGATTCAAAATATGGCTTTGCAGTAAACCCGAACATTCCGGCCAGAATATTTGCCGGGAATCTTTTAATATAAACGTTCAATGTCTGGGCAGTTTCATTGAACTTTCTTCTTTCGACAGAGATCCTGTTCTCAGTACCTTCAAGTTCTACCTGGAGGTCCCTGTAGTTCTGGGTGGCCTTCAGTTCAGGATATTGTTCTACAACTACCATCAGTCTTGAAAGAGCTGAACTGAGTTCACCCTGCGCTGCCTGGAACTGCTGCATATTCTCAGCAGTCATTTTGGTCGGATCGATTGTAACCTGTGTGGCCCTGGACCTTGCCTCGATAACCTTAGTCAGCGTCTCCTGTTCAAAAGTGGCAGCCCCTTTCACAGTATTCACGAAATTTGGGATAAGGTCGGCCCTTCGCTGGTACTGCGTCTCAACATTGCCCCACTGGCTGGTGACACTTTCCTGTAAAGTAACCATCTGATTATATACCCTAGTTCCCCATGATATGACACCAAGAATAACGAGCGCGAAGATGACTCCGGCTATAATCCATATTATGCAACCCTTTTTCATTTTAATGATTTTTAAAATTTTATCAAAGGTAAATAATATATCATAATGTAGAATACATAAATCAGATAGGATGAAAAGTTTACAGGCAGGGGAACTGGTAAATAAAATTGATTAATTAACTGATTTCTTTTAAATTTGAAATGCTGCATTTTATAAAAAATAAATATGAAACCAGGTGCATTCACAAAGATGTATGTTCAGTTAGTATTTGCTGTACATAAGAGAGAAAACATTTTATTCAAATCAATCCGGCCTCGGATATTTGAATATATAAGCGGAATTATCAAAGATCAGAAACACAAGTCCATTATTGTCAATGGAACATCTGATCATGTCCACATTTTAATTGGTCTTAACCCTTCAGTTTCCGTTTCTGACACTGTTCACGATATTAAAAGGGGATCTTCGCTTTTCATTAATAATAACAAATTGGTTGCCGGAAAATTCTCATGGCAGGAAGGATATGGAGGATTTACATACAGCAGATCACAGATCGAAAATGTTTATCGCTATATTGAAAACCAGGAAGCCCATCATGCAAAAGTCAGATTCAGGAAAGAATATCTGGAATTATTGGAGGAGAATGAAATAGATTTTAATTCTGCCTTTCTTTTCGAATTCTACGATAATATTCGGTGATACAATCCTTAACCTCTACGAGGTAAAAATGTATTATTTGTTACATTTTCTACAATACAATATGCCCTACGGGCAATAGTAAACCTGATGCATGGTATCCCGCACTATGGTAAACCGGATCTATGCTTTTCCGCGTAGCAATTATGGTTTTAAAGAAAAACCGATATACATCATCAATTTATTCCGCTTTGCGGATTCGGTATTGTAGAAAATAGATTTATATCAACATTTTATTCCGCGTAGCGGATATGGTTTTGTAGAAAATCCGATAAATACCAGAAATTTATTCCGCGTAGCGGATATGGTATTCTTGCTCCGGAAACATTTTTATTAACCAGCCGGAAATCCATTTTTAAATTTTTTATTTTTGACAAATAATATCTGGTAAATGAGAACTATTGCAATAGTCGCAGGAGGTGATTCCTCAGAGTATGAGATTTCTGTAAAAAGCGCCCATGAAGTGGAGAAGCTTCTTTCCCCGACATACAAAGTGTACATCATTATGATTAGGGAAACAAACTGGTATTGGGAGGACCGGAAGGGCCGCTTTCATAATATTGACAAAAATGATTTCACATTAAAAACCGAGGAGCTGAGAATAAGATTTGATGCCGTCTTTATCGCAATCCATGGCACTCCCGGTGAAAATGGCCTGTTGCAGGGATATTTTGATATGATGAAGATCCCCTACTCGAGCTGCAGTGCCTTCAGTTCAGCACTCACTTTTAATAAGCAGGCTTCCAAACTTTATCTGAAAGAGTATGGCATACCGATGGCAAGAAATATCCTCTTCAGAAAAGAAAACATACCTGATCCTGCTTCAATAGTAACGCAGGCCGGATTGCCATGTTTTGTCAAACCCAACGACAGCGGGTCAAGTTTCGGGGTTACGAAAGTTAAGACAAAGGATGAATTACCGGCAGCCATTGCGACAGCTTTAAAAGAGAGCCGCGAGGTAATGATCGAAGCTTTCATGGATGGCAGGGAGGTTGCATGCGGGGTTGTTAAGGTAAAAGGTAAATCCATTGTTCTTCCGGTTACTGAAATAATCAGCAAGAATGAATTTTTCGATTATGAGGCTAAATACACTCCCGGGAAATCCGACGAGGTAACTCCGGCCGATATGCCGCCGGAAATCACCAATGTGATCCAGGATCTGAGCTCGCAGGTCTATGATCTCCTTGGTTGTAAAGGTATTGTGAGGGTAGACTTCATAGTTGTAAAAACGAAACCATATTTTCTCGAGATCAATACAGTTCCAGGAATGACCGAAGAGAGCCTCATCCCTAAACAGGTTAAAGCAGCCGGGATTGATCTTGCAGAACTTTATTCGATGGTGATTGAGGACCTCTTTATATAACGGTATAAAGGCATGACGGATTAAAGGTGTAACGGCAAAAACGTTATTGTTATGGGGGGTTTTCGACTTGCCGTCAAGCCTTGATGCCTTAATGCCTTCAAGCCTTATTTCTTTGCCAATTTCAGAGCGCTGGTTGTGGTATAGTACTTTGTTATCATTCCCGGTACTTCCCAATCGGGCAGTTTGCCAGCTTTCAGATATTCCAGGAACCTTGCGGTTACCTGTCCGAAATGTTCCTCATGGGAAACCCTGTATTTTTTCGGCATATTTATTTTCAGCGTTTTGTTGTCAACAACATCGACCTGCAGACTATCATATGGTAAGTTGACCAGTGCTTCTTTAAGTTTCGAGGTGAAGTCGGTTATAGATGATCCTTTGACCTTTTCAATATACAGAGTCGGCAGATATTTTTCATCTGCTCCCTGTTTAATCACAAGGTCGCATTTTGTACCGCGCATAACAGAATAGTGTGTATCACCACCACCCGCAGGGGGCATATAGTTCCAGGTCACCGACACCCTGGCCCATATCCCTTTTATCTGATAAGTCATTTCCCCGTTTGAATAAACATTCAGCTTGCCACCATTTACATCCTTTTGCAGGAATTCCGGGAAATCGTCAAATCCGGTAACACCTTTGAATTCTTCCTTAGAAATAACTGTTGGCCACCTTCTTGCTGATGTAATCGTAACATCCGACGGGCTTAAAATCTGTTCAGGGAAGCATTCCCACTGAATCAGGTCAACAAGGTGGGTTGTAACATCGACAATCCCTTCACCCTGCTGTTCAACATCAAAAAACCATGCAGGGCGCTGAAGAGGAGATCCGGATACAATCTTGGAAAAATGATGTACGCTTACTTTAGTCACTGCCGGCTCCCTCTCACTTCCGGTTTCAAGCGTGCCGAAAACTGTTTCGTCGAGCGATAAAAGCTTTTGCAGAATCGTTGTGGACTCAAATCTTTCAGTCATTATGTCATATAGCAGAACTCCTTTTTCTTTTGCTGCAGCGAAAGACCCTTCAAGCTTTTGAAAATCATCGGGAGAGATGATCATAGGTTTATCAGCCAGGACATTTAATCCTGCATTTATAGATCTAATAATATACTCGGCTTTTTTCCGGTTATTTCCGGATAAAACGACAACATTGCCGGCTTTTTCAGAAAGCATCTTTTCAAAGAAATCATTGCCTTTATACAATATCTCATTCCATTTTGTCGGATCAGCCGTCCTGGTATTGTAGGATGCTATTCTGTTCAGATGCTGCTGAATATCAGGCCCCTCAGGAGCATAAACATGTACATCCTGGGAGACCTGCGGATACATTGTCTTCTGCACAAGGGCTGCATGAAAATGGCCCGGATCTACTGTCAACAGCTTTACCTGATAATTATTTTCCATTGTTTCGGTTGTTTTTTCAGATGCCTGCTTTTTCCCTCCACCTGATCCGCATGATGTTATTACCAATGCAGATACTAAGATTATTGCTGATTTTTTCATAGTTGCTTATTACCTGTTGCTTATTGCTTGTTGCTTGTTGCTTGTTGCTGGTTGCTTGTTGCTTGTTGAAAACCAGGAACCAGCAATCCGGTTAACAAATCTCCTTAACTGCTTTAATAAATGCTTTTATATTCTCATTTCTTACATCCGGTGGCATTCCGCCTCCTGCCGACCAGATAATTCTTTCGTGTAAAATAATCTCTTCCGATGCTTTCTTAACTGCTCCAAGAACCTGATCCGGATTTCCTGAAGCGAGAACATCCCTTGGTGGTACATTTCCTACCAGAATTATATTATCACCGGCAAGTTTCCGGATCTCACCCATAGAATGATTGAACGAGAAATTGAATACGTTCACGCCCATTTCATTGAGGTGACTTGCGGTGATCAATCCTTCTGCATCATTATGAAGGAACCTGACTTTTGCCCCTGTGCTGGAGAATATTTTCCTGAAGTAAGGAAGTACGAACTCAGTGAATTCTGTCTCGCCCACGAATCCAATAATATCGTCGAGAAGAAGTATACCATTGATTGATGGAAAACACTCCTTCTGCCAGGCCAACCAGTCGCAGATGAACCCGGTTATCTTTCTCAGCAACCTGTGAGATCCTTCAGGATCGAGGGCAAGGGCCATCATGAATTCGGTGGTTCCCATAAGAAAGCTGGCAACATTCAATGGTCCACGTGCAACAGCGAATCGTATCTGGTGATCTGCATCCCTGATTGCACCCTCGCTGTGTTTCAGCCTGTTGATCATAAATGGCAGTAGCCCGTCAGTCTTGACATTAGGTTGAGGCAGCCTGTCGGCATCCGAAATATCAGCAAGGATCTTTTCAGCATGAGGGAGGTTATTTTCAAGGAATATCATCCTCGATCCAAATGCTGATGGCTCGGTGCACATCCCATATTCTGACCAGAAACCTGGCATAAACCAGACGTCCGGAAATGTGTTTATTGCTTTCAGGTTTGACTTTAACCATTGTTCATCGGAAGCGTAATAGTCTATAACAGGAATCCCGTACCATCCTGGTATCCAGGGACTATCGACAATAAATCCGACCGGCTGGTAATTTAGTTTCTTACCTTCAGTTAACGCAAGGAGATCGTTCCAGGAAGAATTTCGCATTAATGCTTCAGGTTATATAGTTAAAGTTCGGACAATAAATTTGAGAATTTATTTCAAGAGAAAAAAATAAAATTTTTGACCTGTAAGTCTTAAATCACAATACTCTGTGGTTCTCTGTGCCTTCTCAGTGCTTTCAGTGTAACAAAAAAACTTACACAGAGGAGACACAGAGGCACACAGAGATGGAACTATTAGATTTTCAGTGTCTCATTTCTGTAAGAATCTATCGGATCGCAGGTGCAAACAAGGTTACGGTCACCATAGCCGTCGTCGACACGTCCGACAGAAGGCCAGAACTTATTCTCTGAAATCCATTTCATAGGGAAACCTGCCTTCTGACGGTCATAACTGTGGATCCATTCATTTGCCGTTACAACTTTGGCAGTATGTGGTGCGTTACGTAGAACATTGTCTTCCTTATCTGCTCCTCCTGCACTGATCTCATTTATCTCATTCCAGACTGATTTCAGCGCTCCAATAAATTTATCAAGCTCCTGAAGCGATTCAGATTCGGTAGGCTCAACCATCAGTGTACCATGTACAGGGAAAGAGAGAGTGGGTGCATGAAATCCGTAATCCATAAGTCTCTTTGCAATATCTGATTCGGTTATGCCTGCTTCAGTCTTAAAATTTCTGCAATCAAGAATCAATTCATGCGCAACAAATCCTGTAGCTCCTGTATAAAGCGTTTTATACAAGTTTTTTAAAGACGCAGATATGTAATTTGCATTAAGGATTGCATATTTTGTCGCCTGTGTCATGCCTTCAGGGCCCATCATCATTACATATGCATGTGAAATTGTCAGAACCTGGCCGCTTCCGAATGGAGCTCCTGCAACAGCAGTTATTCCGTGACTTCCTCCGGTTTTTACAACCGGGTGAGAGGGCAGGAATTCAGCCAGCTTGTCAGAAGTCAGAATAGGTCCCATACCCGGACCTCCTCCACCATGAGGTATGGCAAAGGTTTTGTGCAGGTTAAGGTGGCATACATCTGCACCAATACGACCCGGACTGGTTAATCCAACCTGGGCGTTCATATTGGCACCATCCATATAAACAAGACCTCCGTTTGCATGAATAATATCGATCATACTGGTTATTTCAGCTTCAAAAACACCATGGGTTGAGGGATATGTGATCATGAAACCTGCCAGGTCAGCTTTATGTTCTGCTGCCTTTTTACGAAGATCTTCAACATTTATGTTTCCCATCTCATCGCACTCAACGACAATAACATGCATGCCTGCCATCGCAGCACTCGCAGGATTTGTGCCATGTGCTGACGACGGGATAAGGGCAACATTTCTGTGTTCTTCCCCTCTGCTTTTGTGATATTCCCTTATAACCATCAATCCTGTATATTCACCGGCAGCACCTGAATTTGGCTGGAAGGAGACTGCAGTAAAACCTGTTATCTCTTTAAGCGCTTCACCGAGTTCATCCATAAGCTGATAATAACCCTCAGCCTGATCGTTTGGAACAAAGGGGTGGATATTGCTGAATTCTGGCCAGTTCATTGCAAACATTGAGGTGGCAGGATTCAGTTTCATTGTACAGGAGCCAAGCGATATCATGCTATGAGTCAGAGAAAAATCTTTTCTCTCAAGCATTTTGATATATCGCATCATCTCGGTTTCACTGTAATATCTGTTGAAAGATGCAGCTTTCAGGAAACCTGATTTTCTAATAAATCTCTCTTCAGTAAAATTGCATTCGCAAAATGATTCAATAACTTCTTCTTTTTTACCGGAAGCCTTTGCAAATATCCCTGCAATGATATTTATCTCTTTTAAGGTGGTCACTTCATCGGTGCTTATTCTGACACTGTTCTCATCAGGATAAAAGAAATTAATTTCCATCTTATGCGTCAGATTCATAATGTCATGAGCTGAAACACCTGCAGGTAGTTCAACCTGCAGTGTATCAAAGAACTGGCTGTTTATCTGTTTATATCCCAATTCCTTCAGGGTACAACTTATTGTACAGGCAGTTTTTTGAATGTGTGTGGCAATTCTCCTTAGTCCTTCAGGACCATGATATTGTGCATACATGCCCGACATAGTGGCCAGAAGGGCTTGTGCTGTGCAGATATTTGATGTTGCTCTCTCTCTTTTGATGTGTTGTTCTCTCGTCTGCAGTGCCATTCTCAGAGCCTGATTTCCCTGCGCATCTACCGACACTCCTATTATTCGTCCCGGCATGTTTCTTTTAAGCTCATCACGGGTGGCAAAAAAACCAGCATGAGGACCTCCGAAGCTCATCGGAAGACCAAATCTCTGATTTGATCCGACAACTATATCGGCATCCCATTCACCAG
>CAZCQC010000280.1:0-8995 GCA_964500155.1 uncultured Rikenellaceae bacterium
GGGTCTGCAGGGTAAAACTACCCTGAAGGATAATATGGAAATGATAATTAATGCAGGTGTTGATCAGATGGGAAATGAAACAAACAACGACCTGGTTCTGGAACTTGTCAGGGAAGCTAAAGTGACGGAAGAAAGAATAAACCAGGCAGCCCGGCGTATCCTTCAGTGGCATTTTAAACTCGGGCTCTTTGAAAATCCTTATGTCGATCCCGAGGCGGCTGTAAAAACAGTTCAGAGTGAGAAGAACCAGAAACTGGGATACCAGGCACAGCTTGAATCGATAGTTCTGCTTGTCAACAACGGGGTTCTCCCGGTAAAGGAAAACAGCAAGATATATGTCGAAGGTATCGAAAAAGAGACCGCAGCAAAATATGCAACACTGGTTGACAATCCCAAAGATGCTGACCTGATTCTTGTCAGAACAACCACAGAAGAGGAAAGAAGTTTCGCAGGTTTTGGAGGAGGAATGCAGGGCCCCGGAAATGCTCCCGGAAATGCCCGAAATACCAGGAGACCACAAACCAATCCACAGCAGGCAATGGCTGGCATGAATCCGTTTGCACCAAGAGAGATAAATATAGAAATCCCGAAAAGCAAATGGGATAATATAAAAGTACTGGCCAAAACGGGGAAACCGGTGGTGGTGGCATTTAATCCGACAGGTTCAAGCTGTGTATTGCCTGCCGATCTAAAGGAAGTTACTAAGGGAACTATAATGATTTTCGATGCTCTTGATAATGCCTTGCTTGATGTTGTTTTTGGCAAGTTCAATCCCATAGGGAAACTTGCATTTGAAATACCATCATCAATGGAGGCAGTAAAAAAACAACTTGAAGATGTACCGTACGATTCTGAGAATCCGGCCTTCAAATTCGGGGATGGACTGTCGTACAACAAATAATAATCACCGGGTACCTCAATTATTAATATATGAAGAAGCTTTATATTCTAATGGCATTTCTCTTTTGGGCATTCTTTCCGGTGAATGCACAGACCGACAAACAGATGAATACATTCATCGATAAACTGATGTCGCAGATGACTCCGGAAGAGAAAATCGGACAGTTGAATCTTCCCGTCTCAAGCAGTTTTATAGCAGGAGAGAAGAAAGATGGCGGATTGAGCCCAATGGAGCAGCGAATTGCAAAAGGTGAGATCGGAGGTCTGTTTGGCATGAAAGGAGCGAAACTGATCCGTGAAAAACAACAGATAGCGGTTGAAAAAAGCCGTCTGCATATTCCTTTGCTCTTCGGGCTCGATGTGATCCACGGGTATGAAACAACATTCCCTATACCATTGGCCTTGTCGACATCGTGGAATATGGAACTTATTGAGCGTGAAGCAAGGACAGCAGCCATCGAAGCAAGCATCGACGGGATAAACTGGGTTTTCAGCCCGATGGTCGATATCTGCCACGATGCCCGGTGGGGAAGAATAGCCGAGGGCGCCGGGGAGGATCCTTACCTCGGAGGTGAAATTGCAAAAGCGCTGGTAAGAGGCTATCAGGGAAAAGAGAATGATTTTTCAATTGAAAATACCGTAATGGCCTGCGTTAAACACTATGCCTTATATGGGGCAGCCGAAGCCGGCCGTGATTATAACACCGTGGATATGAGCCGTCAGCGGATGATGAATGAATTTATGCTTCCATATAAGACAGCATGCGAACAGGGTGCAGGAAGCTATATGGCCTCTTTCAACGAATTTGAAGGTATTCCTGCTACAGCAAATAAATATCTCCTGGATGATGTTTTAAGAAAACAATGGGGATTCAAGGGGTTTATTGTATCGGACTATACTGGTATACCGGAGATGATAAACCACGGGATCGGCGACCTCCAAACCGTAAGCGCCAGGGCACTCGATGCCGGGATTGATATGGACATGGTAAGCGAAGGTTTTACAACGACACTGAAAAAGTCATTGTCGGATGGTAAGATAACACAGACGCAGATCGACCAGGCATGCAGGCGGATTCTCGAAGCCAAATACAGACTGGGGCTATTTAAGGATCCGTATAAATACTGCAACGAGGAGAGGTCATCAAAAGAGCTTTTCAGCGCTCAGAACCGGACAATATCACGTGAAACAGCTGATGAATGCCAGGTGCTTCTGAAAAACGAAAATAACCTTCTGCCGCTGAAAAAAAGAGGAAGAATAGCTGTTATCGGACCACTGGGTGATGCGGCAGGTGATATGCCGGGATGCTGGTCCCTCACCGGAAAAGCAAGCCAATCGGTTTCACTTTATCAGGGATTAAAGGCGGCCCTCGGCGTTAATGGATCTGTATCTTATGCAAAAGGAAGCGATCTGGTAGCTGATTCACTCCTTGAAACAAAGCTGAACGGCATGATGGGATTTGTAATTCCGGGTATGCAAACCGCAAAGATACATGACCGGAAACCTGAAGTTTTGCTGAAAGAGGCTCTTGATGTGGCAAAAAATTCCGATATAGTAATTGCAGCGCTTGGTGAAAATGCGAATATGAACGGAGAAGGCGCATCACGCTCCATCCCTGATATTCCTGAACCGCAGAGGGAACTGCTAAAATCGCTGGTTGCCACAGGTAAACCTGTCGTACTCGTAATCTTTACCGGGCGCCCGCTTATCCTCAGCTGGGAAGATGAAAATGTACCTGCAATCTTAAATGCATGGTTCCCGGGCTCTGAAGCGGGAACATCAATAGCCGGGATACTCTTCGGCGACGTTAATCCAAGCGGCAAGCTGACAACAACTTTCCCGCGAAATGCCGGTCAGATACCAATCTTTTACAATCATAAAAATACAGGCCGCCCTCACGGCGACTTTGAAAAATACTCCCGCTTCAGAAGCAATTATTTAGATGTAATAAATGCCCCGCTTTACCCTTTCGGATATGGATTAAGCTATTCAAAATTCGATTACGGGGATATTGCACTTTCAGATAAGGAGATGGCAATGAACGGAAATGTTACAGCAAAAGTGACAGTCAGGAATTCCGGTACCAGGGATGGAAAGGAAGTAGTACAGCTTTACATTCATGACATTTACAGTTCATCAACCCGTCCCGTAAAGGAGCTGAAGGCTTTCCGCAAAATAACCCTGAAACCGGGAGAAAGCAGGGATATCTCATTTGTCCTTACGGCAGAAGATCTTAAGTATTATAATCACGACCTGGCCTATGTATGCGAACCGGGAGATTTTGAAATAATGATCGGTCCAAACAGCCGTGATGTTAAAACGGTTAAACTTACTGTAAAGTGATTGATCGATGAGTTAATTAATCTGTCATACTATTTATAATAACTAAAGGTAAAAATTAACCAAAACCCATAATGATGAAAACCCGAAATCCTAAAAACCTGTCAAGACGTAATTTTCTGGGTAAGGTAGGTGCTGCCACAGCTGCATTTACAATCATCCCGAGGCATGTAATGGCTGGCAGCGGCCAAAAGGCCCCCAGCGATCTTATAAATGTTGCCGGAATAGGTATAGGCGCACAGGGTGCCAGTGATATAAGCAACATCTGTGACCCTGAAGTTCAGGTGAACAGGCCCCCCAGAACCAGGACCGGTCAACCGCTTGGCAAAGCTGAAATTGCGCGACAGGAGGCTGAGCGTGCTGCACGTATGGCGCAGATGCAACGGCCGCAGGGGGCTCAGGCCGGGACTCCCCAGGGAGCGCCGGGAAATCAGCAGCAACGAGTAACCCGGAAACTTGCCAATATTTATGCCCTGTGCGATGTTGACTCGCAATATGCAGGTTATGTATTTGCCAGGTACCCAAAAGCAAAAGTATATTCCGACTGGCGTGAAATGCTTGAGAAAGAACCTTCCATCGATGCAGTTCTGATCGCGACAACCGACCATAACCACGCCCCGATTGCTGCAGCTTTTATGAGGGAAAAGAAGCATGTGTTTGTAGAAAAACCTATGGCAAAGACAGTTTATGAATGCCGACGACTTGCCGAGATCGCAAAGGAGTATGATATTGTATCACAGATGGGTAACCAGGGTCATGCCAGCGAAGGAACACGCAGGGTTGTGGAATGGGTTCGCGCAGGTGTTATAGGTCCGGTAAGGGAGGTGAATATGTGGACCGACCGTCCGGTAGGTTACTGGCCGCAGGGTGATATAAAACGTCCGGAGGGTGTAAAAGTTCCGAAGAATCTTAACTGGGATGTGTGGCTGGGCCCGGCACCGGAAAAACCTTACAACCCTGAAATATGTCATTTTGTATGGCGCGGTCTTTGGGATTACGGGACAGGCTCCATGGGTGACATGGGAGCCCATATATATGATGCTCCGCTATGGGCCCTTAACCTGGAATACCCGACGAGAATACAGGCCACATCGACACCATACAACAATGATTACCTTCCGCTTGCCCAAACAGTAACTTATGATTTCCCGGAACGCTTTACCCCCGGAATCGGCTATATGCCACCGGTTAAGGTAAAATGGTGCGATGGCGGACTTCTCCCTCCCCGTCCCGATAAACTCGAAGACGGACGCCGGATCGGAACAGTTCTATATGGCGATAAAGGCGTGATGATGGGAGGTAACGGGGTCATGCCGACATTGGTCCCGGCTGATCCTGATTTTAAAGGCCCCGAACCCTGGCTGGAAAGAACAGGGAATATTTACGAGGACTGGATCAGCGCCATCCTGAACGGGAAAAAATCAAGCAACGACTTCTCCTGGGCTTCTAAAGTTACAGAGATCATGCTCCTTACAAATATTGCGATCATGACTCAGCGTTTCAATAAAACGCTTGAGTACGATGCAAAAAACATGAAAATCACTAACCTTCCCGAAGCTAACAACTTCTTCCATTACGAATACCGAAAGGGTTGGACGCTGTAAAAATCACGGAGATTGAAATAAATATGTTGTAATTTTATTTTCACTATTTCCAAAATTCTAAAATATAACAAACCTTCCTATGAATAACTCATTTAGAATTATCGTAATTCCTATCCTTTTAATAGGATTGACACTATTTTTTACATCCTGTAAACCAAAGCCAACCCTGGCTGTTGTGTCAACCGCTAATGTTGCTGGTATTACACAGACAACTGCCACATCAGGAGGAAATGTAACAGACGATGGGAATGCTGAGGTTACAGCCAGAGGTATTTGCTGGAGCACTTCCCAGAATCCCACGACCAGTTCAAACAAAACAAGCGATGGAACTGGTACAGGTAACTTTACCAGCAGTATTGCCGGATTAATCCCGGGAACTACCTATTATGTCAGGGCATATGCAACCAATAGTGAAGGTACTGCCTATGGCAGCGAAGTTTCATTCAGTTCAAATCCAGTACTGCTTGCAACTCTGACAACCACAACTGCTTCATCAATTACCCAGACAAGTGCTGTCTCCGGGGGTAACATAACATCGGATGGAGGAGGAGTCATAACAGCAAGAGGTGTTTGCTGGGGTACTTCAACAGCTCCTTTGGCAACCGGATTGCATACAACTGAATCTGGAACCACTGGGACCTTTACAAGTAACATTACCGGATTGACTGCCAATACAAAATACTATTATAGAGCTTATGCCATTAATAGTGCGGGGGCTGCCTATGGAGACGAAAAATTCTTTACAACGGAGCCGGTAAAAACGGTAACCGACATTGATGGTAATGTTTACAACACAGTGACCATTGGTACACAGGTATGGATGGTTGAGAATCTGAAAACCACCAAATATAATGATGGCGCAGCGATACCCAACGTTACTGAATATACGTGGGGTGATTTACAAACAGATGCTTATTGTTGGTATAATAATGATATTTCAAACAAAGCTGCTTTTGGAGCGTTATACAACTGGTTTGCGGCTAAATCAGGTAAATTATGTCCCACAGACTGGCACGTAGCAACCCTTTCAGATTGGACGACCTTAGTCACTTACCTTGGAGGCATTGATGTTGCAGGCGGTAAGCTTAAAGAAGCTGGTAATACTCATTGGCTTGATCAAAATGTCGGAGCAACAAACGAATCTGGTTTTACAGCTCTTCCCGGAGGTTACCGTGGTTCTGGTTTAGGAGATGGTACTTTCTATTTGATTGGATATTATGGTTGGTATTGGACGGCTACGGTGTACCCTATGGATCCAGTGTTCGGTCATATTGCCGGATATAATTGGCAGATGACAAGTGGTTATAATAATTGTCTGCAGAGCAACTTATGGGATACGATGGGATTATCTGTGCGCTGTATTAAGGATTAATTTGTTATAAAAAACAATAATTTATTTTCAGACCTCTGATCACATGAGCTTTCGGACTTCCGGTTTCGGTTTTCAGACTTTTGTTAATTGTCAGAGAAATACCATGAAAAAACATACCCTTCTTATTTTTATGCTGGTTGGTACCCTGACCTCATATTCTCAGACAACCATTTCCGGAAGAATACTTTCACTGGAAGACAGGCAACCCCTTATAGGCTCAACCGTCTCAGTGTTTAAAGCTGATTTACCCGACCTTATAACTGGTGCAATTACAAATGAACAGGGAAGATTTTCAGTATCTGGTCTGCCATCGGGGGAATATGATTTTTTAATCACGAATATCGGATATGTTTCAGTAAAAAACAGGGTACTGGTTGGTACTATAAACAAAGTACTTGACATGGGTAATATTTTCCTGAAGCTTTCAATTGTGGAATTAAGTGAAGCCAGTGTTGTTGGACAAAAACAAGCAGTCTCATCAGCTCTTGATAAAAAGAGTTACTCAGCCGAAAGCTTCATTACCGGGTCCACCGGTTCAGCTCTGGATATTATTAAAACCCTGCCAGGAGTAGTTATAGACCAGGAAAGTAAAATTGTTCTGCGGGGAAGTGATAAGGTGGCAATATTGATCGACGGAAAGCAATCAAGTCTTACCGGGTTCGGAAGTCAGAAAGGACTGGAGAACATACCAGCTTCACAGATTGAAAGCATAGAAATAATTAACAATCCTTCGGCAAAATATGATGCGGCTGGAATGGCAGGCATAGTAAACATTATTTTCAAAAAGTCAACCCATACAGGGTTAACAGGCGACATCGGACTTGCACCTGGAATAGGAATGATTTCCAAAAGAAAAGCCGATCTTCCGACTGGAATGCCAAGTTATTCAGATAACTGGAAAATAACACCTGCTCTGAACCTCAACTACAAAACTGAAAAATTTAATATCTTCTGGCAATCCTACCTGACCCATCAGCGAAGGCTACCGAACAACGAATTCACCACTCGTTTTTATGATAACGGAAATATGACTGAAAGCCAGGTTGCTGAGAACCGTTCGCAAAACCATTACAATCTGAAACTCGGACTCGACTGGAATATTACTTCAAATCAGACCATTACACTTTTTGGGCTTTATGACTATGAATGGCACATCGATACCACAAGAGTCTGGTATTTCGGGAATCAGGATTATCAGATACCCCTTAGAAAATGGGGATTCTATGAAAGTGAGGGAACCGGATTTACAAATATAACACTGCAGCACAAATACAGGTTTCAGCAAGCCGGACACGAGATGAACTCACAGTTTCTGTTTACAAAAGGATGGGAGGATGAGACATATAACCTGAGCCAGGACGGACCATCACCCTACCCAGTGATCAGAACAGACAAAACCCGGGTACTGGCTCCGGAATATGTTTACTTACTCTCCTCCGACTACATCAAACCACTTTCTTTCGGCCGGTTTGAAGCGGGAGTGTCGGGCAGGCTACGTCATATGCCCATAACCTACACTGTTACAAAAGATCCGGCAAACACAGCACTGATCTACAATTTCGGAGACTGGTCAGAATGGGATGAGAGTCTGGCAGGTGCATACACAAATCTGATAGCTGAATTTCTTAAGACTGATATTGAAGCAGGACTCCGCGCCGAATATACCAATGTAAAGTATGAGTTCGCACCCAATCAATACTTTACGGAGAATCAGTATCATTATTTCAGTCTCTTCCCTAATGTCAGGCTCACACTTAAAGCCAATAGATCAAATAAAATTTCATTATTCTATAATCGCCGTATTGATCGCCCCGGAGAAGATATTCTGAGGATTTTTCCAAAATATGATGACCCTGAATTGCTGAAGATAGGAAATCCCCTGCTCAGGCCTCAATTCACACAGAATTTTGAACTGGCACATAAATACATGTGGGAGACCGGATCGCTCTATACCTCACTTTATCATAAGATCATTGATGATTATTATACCCGCATTTATATTCAGGATCCTGTACACAGCGAGATCACTATAAAGGCTTACGATAACCTTGGCCGAGCCTCCAACTCCGGGGTGGAATTCACTTTTGACCAGAAAATCTTAAAAGAGTGGAAACTTTCGGCTAGTGCAAACTTATACAGAAATAAGATCTTTAACCATTCAGGTCAGATAAGCTTTCCTCTTCCTCAGTCCTATTCTATTGAAGAAAGGATTGATATTCCATTTTTTGCCAAATTAATAAACCAATTCACTTTTCCCCGTAATTTTCAGATCGAAACAACTGTACAATATTTCAGTTCTAAAAACATAGGACAGGGAAAGGAACTAACGAGGGGAGGAATCGATCTGGGTGTTAAGAAGTCTTTAGCCAACAATAAACTGGAATTAAATCTGTCTGCCACAGATATATTTAATACAATGGGGATCCACCAGAAAATAGATGGAGAGGGGTTCAGCGTGGAATACCAGAATTACTATGAAACCCAGGTTTTTACTTTTACCTGCAGGTATAAGTTTTGAATTGCATATCCATGAAAGATACTGTTTCTCAAATCAATGAGAACTTTATAATAGGGTTGCAACTTGTATCCGTATGCTCATCCAAAACACTTTAGCGTCGTTATTGGTTTTATAAGGGGTATCGGTCGCGGAATTCATACACGTTTGAAGCTGTTCTAAACTACCAGGATTTTTGATCTGCTAATTCCCTGACCAGGACTGGTATATTGCCAGCTGTAAGGGATTCATGTTTTCCTGTCTCGCAATTGTGAACTTTCTTTT
>CAZCQC010000281.1:0-2922 GCA_964500155.1 uncultured Rikenellaceae bacterium
CATTCCATAGGCGTAATCAGGAATTTACAGGGAATATTGCCAGGTTCAAGGCCCTGTTCATGTTTACCACTACCCTTTCTGTCAGCTCATTTTTACAATATAACAGTACTGAAAATAATCTGACATCAAATATCAGATTACGGTATAATCCACGGGAAGGGAATGATTTCTTTATAGTTTTCAATGAAGGCAGGAATACTTACAGAGATCTTGAAAATCCAAGGCTCCCTGCTTTTAATAACAGGTCAATTCTGCTTAAATATACATATACATTTATTTTGTAGAGACCCGGACCGCGCCATAACAACGCATCAAAATTGTACCACCGACGCTTACTTCACTTTGCCTTAATTCAGGTATGAGGTAATATGACTATTCTATCCTTAAAGCATTGGCAGGATTATAACTTGCAGCTTTTATTGTATGATAACCTACTGATAAAAATCCAAAGAGAATGACTATCAAAGTCGCAAGAATATAAATAACCGGATTGATATTTGCTTTGTCAGCAAATCCTTCCATCCAGTATCTTGATCCGAAAAATGCGACCGGATATGCTATTACCGACGAAATAAGGATGAGGTATACGACTTCTTTCAATAAAAGTTTCAATACCAAAGATATCGAAGCTCCGTAAGTCTTCCTTATTCCTATCTCTTTAGTTCTCTTGTTGGTCATGAAGGTAACCAATCCAATAAGCCCAAGGGAAGCTATGAAGATTGCAAGGAAAGAAAACAGGATAAAGATTCTACCCGTTTTCAGTTCTGAGCTATAGAGATTATTCCATGAATCAGTAAAAAAATCATATTGAAATGGTTGGTTAGGAGTGAATTCCTTCCATTTCCCTTCAATGGCTTTTATTGTTGCCGGCAAATTCTTGCCTGAAAGCCTGACTGTGGCAAACTGGTCACCGCCTCCCGGAAACAGAACTGTAAAGCATACCGGATCAATAGCCTCATGCATTGATGCAATATTGAAGTCTTTCATTATCCCGATGATCTCATACCTTTGAAATTCCTGAGGTCCCCTGGGCTGAAGAATATACTGGCCCACCACAGGCTCCTTAAGTCCCAGTGATTTGACTGCGGCTTCATTTATAAGAATGGCTGTTGAGTCTGTTCCATGTTCCCGGGAGAAGAAGCGGCCATCAACCAGTTGGATCCCCAGAGCCTGTGGGTAGTCTAAACTGACCCACGACTGTTGTAACAGGTAGGTATTCTTTTCCGGATCGTTGTCTTTGAAAAAGGCATTATTGCTGTAGTCCATTCCCGGGACCTGTCTGGAGAAGCCCGCTTTTTCAACGCCTGCTATCTGAAGAATCTGCTCTCTAAACGCCTCCCGTTGTCTCCAGAAAGCGTCTGATCGGCGGATTACTATCAGATTGTCTTTATTGAATCCCAGATCTTTCTTTGTCATGAAATTTAACTGGCTGTAAACGATTATAGATCCGATGATTATAATTATTGAAACCGCAAACTGGAAAACTACAAGTATACCTCTCAATCGTTTTGACATTGAACCCGGGCTTAAGGTGCCCTTAAGTACCTTAACGGGTTCAAATGAAGCCAGGACAAAAGCCGGGTATGAGCCTGCCGACAATCCCACAATAATGGTCAGAAGGAAAAGGAAAAGAAATCCATTCAAACTGAAAATGCTTACTGAAAGTGTTTTGCCTATCAAATGATTAAAAGAAGGGGTAAGAGCAATGACAAGCAGAACAGAAACTATTACAGCAATTGCAGCTATTATAAGCGATTCTCCAATGAACTGGGTAATCAGTCCGGGTTTATCTGCTCCTGCGACTTTTCTGACGCCAACCTCCTTAGCTCTGCCTGCTGATCTCGCAGTAGCAAGATTTACATAGTTGATTATGGCAATAAGGAGAATAAGCAGGGCAATAACAGCAAAAATATATACCGTGGCAGATGAACCTGACGGTTCCAGACAATACTGGGGCGCGCCTTTTAGATGAATGTCTTTTAAAGGTTCAAGGCCATAACGGAACTCATTCCCTGCTTTTCTGAAATCATCCACAGTCATACCAATGGCTTCCTGCAGCTGGGGACCTACATATTTTTCCACTATCCCCTGGAATTTATCCAGTAGAGCTTCCTGACTGATCCCTTCCCGGGCTACAATGTATGTGTAGTAGTTGTGACTTATCCAGAATTGATTGTTGGCCTGGCCCGGGTATGTGCTCATCGAAGCCAGGATATCAAACTTGATATGGGAATTATCGGGGACATTCCGGATAACTCCTGTTACAGTATATAAAACTGTGTCAGACTCCATGGTCAATTTTTGTCCCATGGGGTCAAGATCACCGAAGTATTTTTCTGCATATTCTTCTGTAAGAACCATTGAGCGAGGTCTTACAAGCGCCGTTTTCGGATCGCCCAACAGAAATTTGAAATCAAGTACATCAAAGAATGTTGAGTCAGCGAAAAGTACGCCATCCTCGTTAAATTTGTTATCTCCGAAGCCTATAAGCCAGTCGCCCATTGGCCTGACCCTTGTAACATGAAGGACTTCAGGATAATCGTTAATCAAGGCCTGGGCCATTGGTGCTGCCGTTATAGCCTGATTAAGTTCACCCCCTGCCATCCGTCCAACGACTTTCAGCCTGTAGATATTTTCATAATTCTTGTGGAACCGGTCATAGCTTAACTCATGGATCACGTAAAGCGTAATAAAAATGAAACTTGTTATGCCTATTGCAAGACCGGCAACATTCAGTAAAACATATCCGCGTTGCCTGCGAACGTTACGGATGGCATTTGTAAGGAAATTCTTAAACATGGGAGCTTATTTTTGGGTCCGGAATTCGTAATAACAGATAAAAGACGAAAGATAATCTCAAAAGTTGCAGATAATGGATAACCAATTCCGGGGTATCTAAGGCTCAAGTCATCTAAAAAGGCT
>CAZCQC010000282.1:0-3850 GCA_964500155.1 uncultured Rikenellaceae bacterium
CCGGTTTTATTCTGGAAATGACCATGGATCCTGTATGGGATCTTCTTAATTTTGCTTGTCGCAGCTTCTGCAATTCTCTTTACCTCAGGATCATCGGCATAATAGACAAGCGTCCCTCCCTTGGTGATCTTTTCAACGAAGATCCGGAACTGCTCAACATAATTCCCAAATGTCGGGAAGACATTCATATGATCCCAGGCAATGCCGTTCAAAACAGCTATGTCGGGCATATAAAGATGGAACTTCGGACGCCTGTCAATCGGCGAAGTCAGATATTCGTCACCTTCAAGCACTGCGATCTCTGAATCGTCCGACAGGCTTACCATTGTTTCATAACCTGAAATGGAGGAGCCGACCATGAAGTCAAACTTCATTCCGAGTGTTTTCAGCACGTGCATTATCATTGCCGTCGTTGTAGTCTTTCCATGGCTGCCCGAAACAACGATACGTTTCTTGTCTTTTGTCTGTTCAAAAAGGAATTCCGGGAAAGACATGATCTTTATTCCCGATTCAATTGCTTTTAAAAGTTCCGGATTATCTGATTTGGCGTGCATCCCGAGAATTATAGTATCAATATCACGGGTAATCCTTTCGGGATACCAGCCATATTTTTCCGGGAGAAGTTTATGAGAAGCCAGATGTGACCGGGCCGGTTCAAAAATCTCATCATCTGAACCCGTAACCGAATACCCTTTCAGATGGAGACCAATAGCAAGATTATGCATCACTGCACCGCCAATAGCAATAAAATGTATTCTCATCCTAAACGTCGCAGATCTGGATGCACTTTTTCAGAGATGCCAGCTTGTCTTTCTGGGCCGGGACAAATTCCTGTCCTACATATCCCTTGTAGCCAGTTTTAACAATAGCCTGCATGATTGCGGGATAGTAAAGTTCCTGGGTTTCATCAAGCTCATGCCGGCCGGGAACACCTCCGGTATGAATATGACCTATATGCTTAATGTATTTTCTGATGTTTTCTATAACATTCCCTTCCATTATCTGCATGTGATAGATATCATACAGAAGCTTGAATCTTTCTGATCCGATCATTTCGCCAAGAGCTGCACCCCATGAGGTCTTATCGCACTGATAATCTTTATGGCCGTAACTGTTCAGCAGTTCCATTAATATGGTAACGCCGTGTTTCTCAGCGGTGGGCATAAGTTTACGAAGTCCGGTAGCACAATTTATAAGGCCTTCGTTGTCATTTAGCCCTTCGCGGTTACCTGAAAAGCAGATCAGGTTAGGAACTCCTGCAGCAGCTGCCTTTGGGATCATTGCCTCGAAGTCGGCGATAAGCTTCTCGTGGTTTTCCTTTCGGTTGAACCCTTTTGGAATTCCCCAGTCGGTGGCATAACCTACCGCACATTTCAATCCTGCCTTTGTAATTACTGGCCAGTCTTTCTCATTTAGGAGTTCAATCGACTCGATGCCCATTTCCCGGCAGGCTTTTGCAAAATCTTCCAGGGGGATATCGCCATAGCACCATTGGCTTACTGAGTGATGGATATTGCCTTTAAGCTTGTACTGGTTTTCTCCGTTACCTATAAATGATCCGAACGGCTTTCCTGCAGTTATAACCGCAGCACCTGCCACGCTTCCTATCATATTTCTTCTTGTCATAGTTTTAAGATTTAATATGGATAAAAATTAAATTATCTCAATTATTCATTAAAGTAAAGCAAATATACATTATTAACGTTCTCGGTCGAAAGTTTTATATTTGTAAAACAGTCGATGATCGGGGAGGATTCTATGAAACGTCATCCAAGGCATGATTATAAGGAAGGACACTCAGTTAAGCTTGTTCAGAGCGGGGAACCTTTTTTCGCTGCAAATATAAAGGCTATCGACGAAGCCAGGCAGTATATCCATTTCCAGACTTACATTGTTGATGAAGATAAAACAGGCCAGAGTATTATCGATGCACTTGTAAGGGCAGCAGGAAGGGGAGTGCGTATTTACCTTCTGCTTGATGCCTTCGGAACCAAATATCTTTCGGAAGAATTCATTAAGAAAATTGAAGATTCAGGCATCCTGTTCAGATTTTTTTCTCCCGTTTTTATTACAAAAGGATTCCAGATGAGCCTCCGGCTTCATCACAAGGTACTGCTGATTGATGGTGAGCTTGCCATTATCGGTGGTATGAACTTCGCTGACCGTTATCATGGAACACAGGGAAGGAAAGAATGGCTCGACTTTGCAGTTATTGTCAAAGGACCTGAATGCATGCACATTAACAGCATAATGAGAAAGCTCTGGAACAAAACGTTTATTTCGAAAGAAGAACGGTCAAATGAAATTGTCCACTCGGTAAAAATTTTTGAAGAGAACATCAGGCTAAGGGTCACTGAAAATAACTGGTACCGAAACAAAATTGAGGTCCTGAGGAGCTACAGATCGGCATTTAAGCATGCACATCACCATATGATAATATTTGCCAGTTATTTTCTCCCCGGAAGGCTCGAGCGAAAACTTCTCAGACTGGCCAGTGCAAGAGGAGTAGATATCAAAATCGTCCTGGCTTCAGAATCGGATGCTCCGATCTTTAAGAGGGCAACCGGATTTCTTTATGAATATTTTCTCCGAAACAACATAAAGATATATGAATACCAGCCATCCAACCTTCATGCCAAGGTAGCAACGGTCGACGGCAAATGGAGCACTGTGGGCAGCTACAACCTGAATCATATAAGCGATTACGGAAGCATCGAGATGAATGTGGATATCCTCGATACGGGTTTTACCGAAAACTTTGAAAAGATCCTCCTGAGAATAATCAAAAACGACTGCCGGCAGGTTACAACCGAAGAGTATCTGAAAAGAAGAACCTGGTATTCACGGCTCAGAGGCTGGTTCTCTTACCAGATGATAAGGTTCTTAATGAGGCTAATGTCGCAGATGACATCTAAGAAAGGAAAAGTGGCTACCTAAAAAATCGAAATCCATTAACCGCAAAGTACGCTAAGCCATCACAAAGTACGCAAAGCTAATGGAGTAATAATTAACTCTTTGCGACCTTGGCGTAATAACTTTGCGATCTTTGCGGTTAAAAAGACTTTTAGAAGCTTCTAAGATCAAAATTGGTGGAAACTCAATTCAACCCCCCAAAAAGAATTAGTTACCCCCTTCCCAGCCTTCCCCCAAGGGGGAAGGAGCAAATTGGATCATTTCCCCCTTGGGGGAAACAGGAAAGGGGGTTGTTTCTTCAGAATTGATGGAAACTCATTGAAACGAATTCCAGTACAGTCGGTAATGCCGTCCTCCAGTATGTCCAGGTGTGTCCACCGTCGCGCATTCTGAATTCATGAGGAATTTCCTTCTTGCGCATTGCAATGTGGGCCAGAGCATTGCCTTCATAAAGAAAATCATCATCGCCGCAGTCGATATACCATCTGACTGCTTTTTTCTGGTCATCCTTTATGTTTTCAATAAGACTCAGAACGCTGTATCTTTTAAAATAAGCCTCCTTTTGAGCATCAGTGATACCTTCAACTCCCTGCCACAACCTGTAATTTTTCAGTTCATCAATGTTCTTTGGTCCTGTCGCAGCGCTCAACGGGCATGCTGACGAGAACAATTCTGGATGATGAAGTGCATAAACAAATGTTCCTTCACCACCCATTGATAAGCCGGATATGGCCCGGTATCTTTTATCCGCCTTTATCCGGTATGTCTTCTCAATGAATGGACTGAATTCCTCAAAAAAGAAATCCTCAAACCTCCATTCTCCTTTCACGTCATTTACATAGCCTCTTTTACCTGTGTTGGCGTCAGGCATAACAACTATCATCGGAGTTGCATTCCCAGCATTTATTGCCTTATCGGCAATATTAAGGATCTCTCC
>CAZCQC010000283.1:0-7820 GCA_964500155.1 uncultured Rikenellaceae bacterium
ATCGTTTTCAAGCAATAGCTGATTAGGTGATAAACCATAAATCCCGGGGATAGATCTTGAACCTACAAACAAATCCATATCACCATCCCCATCAAAGTCACATGGCCTGACACAAGAGCCGTTATTAGCAGTAAAAGGCAATGATCCTTTCGCACATTCAATAAATTCCCCTTTCCCGTTGTTCATAAGTAACCTGTCCTCCAGCAAAGGATTTCCAATGGTAACGGCATTACCTCCACGTACAATATACAGATCCAGATCGCCGTCTCTATCCGCGTCAAAAGCAGCAGCATCTATGTTTTCGGTGTTAATGTCCTTAAAAAAAACAGGTGCTTCAAAAGGTTTGAAGGTGCCGTCATTCTGCTGAAAGAATATCCTGGATGTTTGTCCTTTAGCACCACCGACAAAAAGATCATCCATTTCGTCACCATTAAAATCGCCAACAGCAAGGGCTGGTCCCTCGGCCAGCAGACTATGTGGTATAAGGTGTTCGCGTTTAAAATCAATATATTGATCTTCCTTATGCCTGTATTCTATTCCCGGGATCTTAGTCGTGGAAAACAACTTCATTTTTATATTGTCCTTTTCAATTCCCTGTAATAGTCTTCCAGCATTTTTCATTTCAAGTGTTATCCGCTTATCAACAGGAATCTCTTTAATTACTTGTTCTGAACGATCTGGCCAGCGTACGATAAGCGAATCGATCAAATTTGCCGTCCCCAGGCCAAAATGCAAAACATCTGAAGAAGCCGACATAAATCCTCTCGTAGAAAATTGCTCGGCAAGCAGGATCTGATCCTTACAAAACAATGTAACACGTGCTCCTGTACCACGGGTGTTTAGTTCTCCGCCTTTTAATTCAACGGATAAATAATGGTTACCGTTCTGACCTGAAGCGTTATTTTTGTAAATATAGGCCTGCTCATTGATGTTATTGGTAATCAGATCCATATCACCATCATTATCCAGATCGGCATAAGCTGAACCATTCGAGTACGACCTTGTGTTAATTCCCCATTCCTTTGCCTTATTCGAAAAAGTGAGATCACCACTGTTCTTATAAATGTAATTGACGTTTGGATAAAGAGGCATTTGCTCGTACAGTACTTTATCCGGTGCATTCTTATTTTCTTCCAGAGTAAAAAAGCTGTTCTTTGTTAAAAATCTGACATAATTCAAGTCATTGGCTCTTCTGAAGATCCCGTTAGTAATAAAAAGATCTTTCCATCCATCATTATCAACATCACAAAACAGAGGGGACCAGCTCCAGTCAGTTGCATAAATCCCTGCAAGTCGTCCTATTTCACTGAACATTCCTTCACCAAGATTGAGCTGGAGTGTATTACGGACAAACTGGGAACCATAACCGTGAGCCAGCTTTAATGTAAATAATTCATAATCATCTTCTCCTCCCGACTGTTTCCGGATTTTTTCCTCTTCCGGAACCATATCCAATACAATTATATCCACGAGCCCGTCATTGTTCATATCGCCTGCATCGTTCCCCATCGATGATCTGCTTGTATGCCGTATATACTCTGTCAATCGCTCTGAAAAAGTACCATTGCCATTATTAATATAGAGATAATCATTTTCGTGAAAATCGTTCGATATGTAAATATCCGGATACCCATCGTTGTTAATGTCGCTGATATTTACTCCCAGACCATATCCAATCTGACTGTTGAAAATACCTGCCTGAAGGGTAACATCATTAAAAAACCTTTTTCCTCCAACCTCGTCATTCCTGTATAACCTGTCACCGGCAAGGGAATCATGATCAAACCGCAAAGTTGAAGGCCCATAACTGCGGGAGGTATGTACAGAATGGTTCAGAAGATACATATCAAGATCTCCGTCGGTATCGTAGTCAAAAAATGCCGCCTGTGTGGAAAAACCCTGAAAATCAAGCCCATATTCATGTGCATCTTCTTTGAATGTAAGATTTCCCCGATTAATAAATAACTGATTTTTCCCATGAACAACCTTATAATTTCCTACCTGGCAAACATAAATATCCAAAAAACCATCACCGTTAACATCGGCCATTGTAACCCCTGTCTTCCAGTCACCTTTTCCCTCAACACCGGCCTCTTCCGTTATGTCCTCAAATTTAAGATTACCCTTGTTCAGGTATAATTTATTCGGATTTTGATTTGAAGTGAAATACAGGTCGGTCAGCCCGTCGTTATTAATGTCTCCTGCAGCAACTCCAGCACCGTTATTGAAGTAAAGATATTGTATGATATTGAACTGTTCGGTTTCTGTCAGCTGGTTTGTAAATTCGACATTTGTTTCAATTGGAGAGAGTAGTGAAAACAATTCATCGTTTTCCTTTTCCACGGGTTTGCAGGAAAAAGCAATAAAGAGTATCGTCAAAACGGGAACTGATATTTTCATTTCAAAGGTTTATTGGCAGAATTAATTAGTATGAATATTGGCTTTCAATAATAATCTCTTCCCCCTTCTTTTGTTTGCAAGAGAAGGGGGACAGGGGGATGAGTACATGCACTTTAAAAGGTATTTATTTGTTTATTATTCATTCCGATAGATCAATTTAATTTTAATTAACTAACGAATAGTTAATGCGGACTATGGATATTAATTATCATAAAATTTGTGTTCAAAAATAATCTTTTTAATCAATAACAGGGATTTGAGGATTGTCTTCTTCTTTCAAACTGACTTAATAAGACGATATTCAACAATAAGGATTGAATATATTGATTATGAAGTGGCAGGAAACAAGTCAGGGCTGTTTAACTATTATTAACACTAGTCAATATTTTTTTAATCTTTTTTTAATACCTTAGCAGAGGAAAGTTGTTCTATTTATTTATTATTATAACCTTTATTAACCTAACCTGCCTGCCAATGAAATATCCCTAGCTCTCATGGGCTTCTAAGCCCTGATGTCGTTAAGGCTGTTGCCTTAGCCTAAATTTTATTTATAACCTAAAAACTAACTTTTATGTCAAAAAAACTTGCATTTTTTGGCTCAATCATGTTTAACCTGAAAAGGTCTAAACCTGTTTTGAGACTTACAACTTTGCTATTGCTGATCGGGACAACTGTCCTGCTCTCTTCTGCCCTTTTGGCTGATGATCAGCAAAAGAGTGTAACCGGACGGATCACAGACAATACGGGTATGGCACTTCCGGGTGTCAATATCCTTGAAAAAGGAACCGTGAATGGCGTAATGTCAGATGTGGACGGAAAATTTACACTTAGTGTTGCCTCAGCTAATTCAGTTCTTGTGTTTTCGTTTATCGGATATGTATCACAGGAAGTAACTGTTGGAACCCAGACAACCGTTAACATCTCTCTCGTTGAGAGCGCTACCGCATTGGATGAAATAGTGGTTGTTGGCTATGGAACCCAGCAAAAGAGAGCAATATCGGGTTCGGTAACCAATGTTACTGAAAAAAGTTTTAATGCCGGTATTACAAGAACCGCAGCTGATTTTATTCAGGGTAAAGTTGCCGGATTAACCATTACAACTTCAACCGGTGACGTTACAGCTGAACAATCAATGAGGTTAAGAGGAACTTCGTCATTGACCGGAAGCAGCGAGCCATTTGTAGTAATCGATGGAGTTCCCGGATTGGGTCTGAGCTCAGTTGCTCCCCAGGACATTGAATCAATAAGTGTACTGAAGGATGCTTCAGCTGCAGCTATTTATGGTTCAAGATCTGCCAGCGGGGTAATTCTGATCACCACTAAAAAGGGTGTCCAGAACAGAACTTCAGTTGATTATAATGTATATGGCGCTATTGACATTGTGAGCAACCTCCCTGATGTACTGACTGCAGATGAATACAAGAAATATGCTGCAGATAATAATATTGATATCAGTGTTTTTGATAAAGGAGCCAATACAAGCTGGTTTGATGAAATCACAAGGACAGGAATCAGCCAGAACCACGATTTATCAGTTTCAGGTGCAGGCACCAATAATAGTTACAGGGTCTCTGTATCTTATCTCGATCAGCAGGGAGTTGTGATGGACAACTACCAGAAAAGGCTTAATACAAGGTTTTCAGTTAATCAAAAGGCATTGAAAGACAGGTTGGATCTGACTCTGTCAGGAGGTATCAACCAGAGGGACTATCAGGCTACAGCGACGAATAACTTCGTTCTGGCCTATAATGTGGTGCCAACAATTCCGGTAAAATATGAAGACGGAACATGGTGGGATTCTGATGAATATGATATGGGAAACCCGGTAAGGAATATGACATACAATAAAGCTCCCCGAAAAACAGGTCTTTTATATGTGAATGGAAAAGCAAATCTGAGAATTATAAACGGTTTGACAGCAGGAATAAATTTTTACAAGGAACGCAATTCTTATGATGCCGGCGATTTTCTGGATTCACGGACCCGTTGGGGAAGAGCATCCAATGGAACAGCATCGCGCTCATCTTCAACAAGTGATAAAAACCTGCTGGAAACAACATTAAATTATGCAAAGAAGTTTGGCAAACATGATGTAAACCTGCTGGGAGGTTATTCTTATGAAGATAACCATTACCAGTCAGCTTTTGCACAAAACAGGTATTTTGTAACTAACCTTTTTGGTTTTAATAATCTGGGTGCCGGAGAACAGTTGTTAACCGGTGACGTATCCTCAAGTGCAAACATGAGTAAACTGATCTCATTTTTTGGAAGGATAAATTATTCACTTGCTGATCGTTACATTCTTTCAGCCACGTTACGCCGTGATGGCTCTTCTAAATTTGGTCCTAACAATAAATGGGGTACATTCCCATCAGTATCGGCAGCCTGGAGAATAATAGATGAACCATTTATGCAAGGTCTTACCGGAGTGGTGGATGAACTGAAACTTCGCGTGGGGTATGGTGTTTCGGGTAATCAGAGTGGTTTGTCACCATACCAGTCATTATCATTGTATGGTTCTTCAGGTTTATATTTTGATAACGGAGCATGGCATACTGCTTATGGGGTAAGCCAGAATCCAAACCCGAATCTGAAATGGGAATCGACATCTATGTTCAATGTCGGACTTGACTTCAGTGTTTTCGATGCCAGGATCAATGGAACAATTGAATATTACAACAAAGTTACAAATGACCTCCTTTATAATTATTCAGTTCCAGTACCACCATATATGTATGCTACAATGCTTGCAAATGTTGGATCGATGGAAAACAAAGGGATTGAACTTACACTTACAGGTGATGTAATCCGTAAAACCAATTTGAGATGGACCATATCTGTAAACGCTGCCCATAACGAAAATAAAATAATTTCGCTTTCAAACGATGAATTTACTACTTCAGTAATCAAGACTGGAAGCGCATGGGTAAGAGGAGGTTCAACCAATACAACTCATATAATTCAGGAAGGATACCAGGTAGGTCAGTTCTTTGGGCCGGAATGCCTTGGAATCGATGATGCCGGAAAGTATATTATAAACGACATGATTGACGGTATTGCCGGATTTACAGTTGCTGACTATACTTACATCGGCAAAGCACAACCCAAACTGACTTATGGAATCAGTAATAATATTTCATACAAGAATCTGGAATTATCCTTCTTTATCAGAGGCGTACTTGGCAATGATGTTCTTAATTTTTCAAAAATGTCATATGCTAACTTACAGTGGTTACCCGGAGCAAATGTTTTAAAACCGGCTTTAACAATGGGGTTAAAACAGAGCCCGTTCTATAACAGCTTTTATATTGAGGATGGATCTTTCGCACGGCTTGATAACCTGACTCTTGCTTATTCATTATTACCTAAAGACTTGCTGGGAGTCAGCAGGATAAGATTTTATGCAACCACTCATAATCTGATCACCCTTACCAAATATAAAGGAGTTGATCCTGAGGTGCCAATGTCCGGTCTTGATCCAGGCATTGAAGGGAGGGAATATTACCCGAAGACAAGGACCTACATACTGGGCATAAATCTTACTTTTTAACTTTAAAATCGAATTAATATGAAAAAGTTAACACTATACTTTGCATTGATAATGCTCATGGGATTATTTACTGTCGGATGTACAAATCTGGATGAAGAGGTATATTCTCAATTGCCAATGGACTCATATGGTACAACCACAGCAGAGATAAATTCATTAATTGCTCCTATATACACCCGTCTGAGGGATTTTAACTGTGTAGGCAGCCCAGCACCGAAAGAAAATTGTACAGATATGTCAGTTACGCCAACCCGAAGAGGTGGAGACTGGTGGGACGGCGGCGCTTATAAGGAGATGACGATGGGTATGTGGAGGCCACAAACCAGTGCTGCTATTAATATTTATAATACAAGTTATTCCCGTATCACAAACTTCAACCAGATTATTTATCTGATTGAAAATAGTCCTGCGATCAGCGATAAAGTACCCTACCTGTGCCAGGTCAGAGCGGCCAGGGCCCAGAGGTATATTGAGCTCATCGACTGCTATGGGAACGTACCACTTGTAACTGATTTTACTGATCTGACCAAACCTAGCACAAAAACACGCGCAGAGGTTTATACATGGGTTTTATCCGAACTGAATGATATAAAAGATATAATAAGATCAGATGTGACCGCATCGAGTTACGGGAAATTTACCAAAGGAGTTGTATACTTTATGCTGGCCAAAATGTATCTTAACGCTGAGGTATGGAACCCTGCGGGTGGTCCAAAATGGCAGGAGTGTATTGACGCCTGCAATGTTATTATGTCCCTTCCATATTCTCTGGAAGTTGATTGGAAAGGTCAGTTTAGTGCCAATAACGAAGGTTCCAAAGAACAGATTTTAACAGCTGTGAACAGTATATCCAGTTCATGTCCGGTCCGTGGTTATACCCTTCATTATCTCGATCCGAAAGCCTTGGGACTTCCAGGAAGTGCAAATAATGGGATATGTGCTCAGGCCGATTATGTTAAGTCATTCGATCCGGATGATAAAAGGTACCTTGGGAGTTTTCTGATTGGCCCGATGATAGATCCTGCAACCGGACTGGTAATTAAAACTGCCCATGGACGGGATCTGATCCATACCGTTGATATAACAATAAAATACTCAGTGGATGCAGACGGATGGGGGCAGGTCGAACAGGAAGAAGGAGCACGATGCAATAAGTGGGAATTCAAGAAAGGTGCTACCGCAATGGAAAATGATATGGCAATATACAGGCTTGCCGATGTCTACCTTATGAAGGCTGAATGCCTTGTAAGACTTGGACAGGATAATATTGAAGCAACAAGATTAGTAAATGAGCTCAGAAAAAGAGCTTTCACCGACCCTGCTAAACTTAAAACCAGTGTAACTCTTGAGGATGTCAGGTTGGAACGTCGGTTTGAACTGGCCTGGGAAAACTGGGGAAGACAAGATCTGATCAGGTTTGGGAAATTCCTTGATCCAATCCCCGTCTGGAGACCTAAATCGCTTCCTGCATTTCGTTTATTGTTTCCTATTCCGCAAACCGCGATAGATGCAAATCCGAATTTGACGCAGAATCCTGGTTATTAAAAAAGGTTAAAACTGTCACTGGATAGTTGCTTAATCTAAAATGTAATTAATTTTGAGAGGGTGTTAAAATGACACCCTCTTAATTCTTTAAAGCAGACCCTGATCTCAGAAAGAGTTCATTTATAAAAAAATCATAAATTAAAACCAATTAAGTTCAAATGAAAAAAATTACAATTTTTGTATTAATGCTGTTCCCATTTATCTTTTCCGCAGCCCAGGAACAGCCGCCGACACCACCTCCAGCCCAGCAAAAACAGGTGTACCCTGCAAGGATGACTCCTCAGATGACAGAGTTCTTCGAGCCTGAAGTGAAAATTATTCAGCC
>CAZCQC010000284.1:0-4825 GCA_964500155.1 uncultured Rikenellaceae bacterium
CTGGATCTTCGTTCAAATGGGGGAGGGTACATGGTAGCTGCAACTGATATCGCTGATAAATTTTTCATCGACAAGAAATTACTGGTATATATAAGCGGCAGGAAAAATCCCAGGCAGGATTATGTGTCGGATGGGAAAGGACTATTATCTGAAACAAGGGTTGCTGTACTTACCGATGAGGGATCCGCCTCGGCAAGTGAAATCCTTGCAGGCGCTATCCAGGACTGGGACAGGGGTGTAATTGTCGGGAGAAGGACTTTCGGTAAGGGTTTGGTTCAGAATGGATTTTATCTTACCGATGGTTCAATGATCCGCCTTACCATAGCAAGGTATTATACACCAACCGGCAGGTTGATACAGAGCCCTTATAATGAGGGATATGATAAATATCTTGAGAATTTCTATAAACGCTATACCGACGGGGAACTAATAACAGCGGATAGTATTCATTTTCCCGATTCGCTTAAGTTCAGGACTCTTGTCAATAAACGTATAGTTTACGGGGGTGGCGGGATCATGCCTGATCTGTTTATCCCTGCCGATACTTCTAATTATTCTGATTATTACAGAAGCCTTGTCAGAAAAGGTATTGTCAATTCATTTACCCTGGAATATTCTGACAAAAACAGAAAAAAACTTGCTTCCGAGTATAAAACATTCGAGGATTTCAAAAATGGATTCAGCTTTTCTTCTGAAGAAATTGAGGCCTTTATCAGGAAGGCTGATGAATCGGGAGTGAAGTACAATGAACAGCAGTTTGCAGTTTCGAAAGGTGAAGTACTGAATGTTATGAAAGCGCTGATCGCCTCTAACCTGTGGCAGACAAATGAGTATTTCCGAATCCTGAATGAAGATGATCACGTCATTCAGAAGGCAATGCAGATTGTTGGTGACAAAGTCGCTTACAACAAGATATTGGGATACTGATTCGCGAAGTTGCTTGTTCCTGTTTGAGCTTTAACAAAATAACCAGCAATCAGCAACCATCAACCAGCAACAAATGCAACTGATAGCCAAAACACTTTACGGACTTGAAAAAGTTCTTACTGACGAGCTTACAATTCTTGGAGCAAAAAATGTCAGGGCTGTTAACCGTGCGGTTCTTTTTGATGGAGATCAATACCTTTTATATAAAACTAATTATTGCCTCAGAACTGCAATGTCTGTTCTTGTGCAGATAGCTGAATTTAATATCCGGACGTCAGATGATCTTTATAAAAACAGTCAGAAGGTTAACTGGAAAGAATACCTCGATCCTGAGCATACATTTTCTGTTATTCCTGTTGTTAATTCGCCGATTTTCAGGCATACCGGTTATGCTGGATTGCTTCTGAAGGATGCAATTGCCGATTGGTTTAGGGATAAAACTGGGAAACGTCCATCAGTTGATACTATCAATCCTGATATTGTATTCAATCTTCATATAAGTAATGATCTGGTAACAGTATCACTTGATTCATCAGTCGTTCCCTTATATAAAAGGGGCTACAGGAAGGAACAGGGATCTGCCCCGATCAACGAGATTCTTGCTGCAGGCATTATTTTAATTACTGGTTGGAAAGCCGGAACCTCATTTCTTGACCCTATGTGCGGGTCCGGAACCATACCTATTGAGGCTGCCTTAATTGCATCAGATATTCCGGCCGGAAGGTTCAGACAGTTTTATGGATTTCATCGATGGAGGGATTTCAATAATGACCTTTTTCTTCAGGTCCGGAAAGAAAGCGAATCAAAAGCCCATATTCCGTTGGTCAGAATTTCCGCGAGCGACATTTCTGAAAACGCTATTTCAATGACCCGTAGCAATGTTGAATCAGCAGGTCTTACTGATATTATTTCAATAAGCAACAATGATTTTTGTGATCCTGAATCTTCAGATAATGAGGGGATCATAATAATGAATCCGCCATATGGACAAAGAATCCGAAGTGATGATAACGATAAATTGTACAGTATGATAGGATCCACACTCAAACATAAATTCCCGGGTTACCAGGCTTGGATCATTTCATCAGATAAAAACGCTTTAAAGCAGGTTGGACTGAAACCGGCAAAAAAAACAATCCTCTTTAACGGATCCCTTGAATGTGTTCTTGTCAAATATGAACTATATCATGGATCGAAGAAAAACAAGTAACGCAATCTCTGTTAAAAATTTACGTTTATCATCACTAGATGCAGTTTTGATCAAAATATTGGTGTAATAATTGAAAATCAGTAAAAATTAATGGTAACATTTTTTATATATTTGTTGACAAAGTTTTTGACCCTTCTAAAAAAGGAGCTTAGATGAGCTTTAATGTTGAAAGTTACTTTTCTGACGTATCCAACGGGAATCCTATCCACTTTTACAAGGGTAACATCGATTCGGACCTGATCAACAAGGTTCTGGATACAGTTGAAGGAAAGCTGATTAAGGGAAATGAACATTCAAAGCTACGGAAGAAAGTATATAATGTGCTGGTTGAAAGTCTTCAGAATCTGTATCATCATGTCGACAAGGTACCTGAAGGTTTTGAAGATCAGACCTCCGAGAAGTTTGGAATACTGGCTGTCAATAAAGTAGAGAACGGATACAGAATTATTACCGGAAATTTTGTTCAGGCTGAAAATGTACATAAGCTTGAAGAAAAGATCAAAAGAATAAACAGATCAAGTCATGACGAGATTACAGAACTTTACAAATTCATTCTGAATCATCAGCGAATTTCCTCAAAAGGTGGGGGAGGACTTGGCCTGGTTGATATTGCCAGAAAAACTGGAAATAAACTTGAATATTTTTTTAAAGAATATAATGAAGACAGTTCATTTTTCTATCTGAATATCATGGTAAGCGAAAACATTTGAAACAAACTTAAACAACAAAAATATGGAACCTATCATTATCGAAGGAACACCAAAAACCCCAACAATTAAATTTGATTCATCAAAAGGTGTATTCGAGATCAAGGGTCGTTCAATCCCTGAAAACTCAGTTGAATTTTACAAACCCCTGGTTGACTGGCTTGACCTTTATAAAGAATCACCCTTGGGTAAAACAGTTGTAAACATCAGGCTCGAATACTTCAATACCAGTTCATCAAAATGTATTCTTGACGTCTTCAAGAAGCTTGAATCAATTCACAAGGCGAAGAATGATGTCGAGGTAAATTGGTATTATGAGGAGGATGATGAGGATATGCTGGAAGCCGGCGAAGATTATGAATCAATAATCAGGGTTCCTTTTAAAATGATTGAGATTGTTGAATAATCTTGACCCGGATATTTCATTCCTGTATCGGATAGATACATAAAACTGACTTAAGGAGAGTGTCATAACGGCACTCTTTTTTTGCTAGTCTGTCATCTTCGGCTTCTTCTTAAAAAGCTTTTCTCCGGAACTGAGTATTTTCTTCAATATCCTGAAATAAAGGAAAAAGTACAGAATTAGTGTCATTGTCCAGATCACCACTACATTAATTGCAAATGTACTGACATGAAGTCCTAATACATTTTTGGTCGGAGAATAGAAATGCGCTTTAATAAACTTATATCCTGAATCCATATAAATGGGCTCAAGTTTCTGAACCAGTTCCCCCCTGAATTCAATTGTTTTCTGAGTTTCATTCTTCGATGTAAGAGATTCTTCAAGTGAAATGTTAAAATAATTATTTCTGAGCTCCTGATACGCATCTTCGTTATCCGATTCCATTTTCGTTATGAGGGCATCCTTGGCATTATTGGCTTCATTGTATTTCTTAATATAGTATTTTCGAACTGATTCTATATAGGCAAGTGCTGATGTTACTACTTCAGGGGTTATTCTGTCAGGCTTCAGAAAGTCCATCTTATCAAAAATTATACCCGGCAGACTCTCCCTCTCTTTATAGACTTCATTGTAAACGAGTAAAAGATCATCATTAAAATCGTCATCCCTCGATCCTTTATTGAGATCAATCATGATCTTGTCGAGATTCCCTTTCAGTTTGGAACACCAGTAATCCTTGCCGAACCTGGCTTCGCTCATTGATTTATCATAAACGTAGAATTTCCTGGCATACTTGTTATCGGTAAATTGCTTGACTGCCAAAGCTTCATACCCCCACCTTGCTGTTATCATCTCTCCGTAAAATGGTATTGATACCGGAGATGAAATATTTGGATTCAGTTTCTCAAACTTTACAAGCACTCCACTAAGGATGATCTGAGGAATTATCAGAAAAGGTATGAGTATGTAGATTGTCACTACAGCCTTAAAACTGTCGGAAATCAAAAGCCCCAGCATATTGGCAGATGCCCAGCAGGAAAACAGGACCACCCAGTATTCAAATGTCATGCCTTTGATTCCTGTAATAGCATTGCCAATTATAACAAATGTAAGAGCCTGAACTGCAGATATTGCGAACTGCACAAAAACCTTTGACATAAGGTAACTGTTCCAGCTGAGATTAAGGAATGCTTCCCTTTTTAATATTTTCCTGTCTTTGAATATCTCCTCTGCACTCACAGTCAAACCCATGAAAAGAGCAACGACCACCGACATAAATAGATACACGGGAAGGTTACTGTTATCAATTAATTTATAATCCGGATTTTTAACACTCTCATCAAAGTAACGAATAAGGAATGCCAGAAAGAATGCAAGTACAGGCGCTTCTAACAGAGTTATAAAGAGATACTGAATATCGGCAATTTTTGAGAGCACATCCCTTTTAGCGTAAATTATAAATTGCCTGAGTTTCCGGGGCGTTTTGAAATTTATTTCAGGCAGAACGTCTCCCTTTTCGAGTTTTTCATCTTTTTTCTCAGTTTCATAGAGTTTTCTCCATTCAGATGGCGATATCCT
>CAZCQC010000285.1:0-14448 GCA_964500155.1 uncultured Rikenellaceae bacterium
CACCGGGGAGATAAGAAAAATGTGCAAATGGCTGGCTGAAAATGGATTTAACAAAGTCCCTGTTCATTTCAGCAGGTTCTATCCTTTATACAAACTTGAGCAACTCCCCCCCACCCCCGTTGATATCCTTAACCAGGCTGCCAAGATTGCCGGTGATGCAGGACTTTTATATGTATATACCGGCAATGTTCCAGGGTCTGAGATTTCAGATACAAAATGCCCTGGGTGCGGAAACACGCTTATAATCCGTCAGGGATACCGTATTAATGCCAATACAATTGCAAACGGGAAATGCAATAAATGTGGAAAAGCAGTTGACGGAGTATGGAGTTGAAAAATAAAAAGATATCTGATGAACCAGCCTGAAGCGAAGGAGAGGATCAAGAAGCTCCGCGAGGAAATTGAGGACCATAACAGAAAGTATTATGTCTTGAATGAGCCGGTTATTTCAGATTTTGAGTACGATCTCCTTTTAGCTGAACTATCGACCCTCGAAAAGAAATATCCGGAATTTATTGTTCAATCGTCTCCAACACAACTCGTCGGGAGTGATATATCGAAAGAGTTCAGGCAGTTCGAGCATAAATACCCTATGCTCTCCCTGGGCAATACCTATAACTATGAAGAGTTGCGTGATTTTGACAACCGGGTCAGGAAATCTGTTTCAGGTGATGTTGAATATGTTTGTGAACTGAAATTTGACGGAGCCTCAATAAGCATTACATATAAAAAAGGAAAAATGACAACAGCCCTGACCAGGGGTGACGGAACAAAAGGGGATGATGTATCTGTAAACATAAGAACAATAAAGAGCATTCCGGTAGAAATAGATGCATTGGGAATACCAGATGAGTTTATTGTCAGAGGTGAAATCCTTATGCCGAGACCTGTATTTAACCGTCTAAATGAGGAGAGAGAAAAAGATGGACACAATCTTTTTGCCAATCCGCGAAATGCAGCCTCAGGCACACTTAAAATGCTGGATCCTTCAATTGTGGCATCAAGGAGTCTCGATTGCATTTTTTATTTTCTTCTTGGTGAAGAGCTTCCATATAAAACTCATTATGAAAACCTGATGGAGGCTGCCGGCTGGGGTTTTAATGTAGCCGACAGCATAAGAAAATGCAGCGATATAGAAGATGTGATCAGATTTATCGAGTTATGGGAAGAGAAGAGAAGCAATCTGCCATATGACACTGATGGTGTTGTAATTAAGGTCAATTCCCTGGATCAGCAGAAGGAGGCTGGATTTACGGCCAAATCGCCAAGATGGGCAATTGCATATAAGTATAAAGCCGAACAAGCTGTAACAAAATTATTATCAGTATCTTACCAGATAGGAAGAACTGGTAATGTAACTCCTGTCGCTAATCTGGAACCAGTCCTTCTTGCCGGAACTACTGTCAAAAGAGCATCACTTCACAATGCAGACCAGATATTTCTTCTTGATCTTCACGCCGATGATATGGTTTATGTCGAGAAAGGAGGCGAAATAATACCAAAAATTGTAGGTGTCGACTACCATTCACGCAACGAAAAAAGCATAGCGATCGGATTTATTGATACATGTCCGGAATGTGGTACACTACTTGTTAAAAATGAAGGGGAAGCTAACCACTTTTGTCCAAATTACCTGCATTGCCCGCCACAGATAAAAGGGAGGATTGAACATTTTATTGGCCGAAAGGCCATGGATATTGAAGGCCTCGGCGAAGAAACTGTTGATCTCCTGTTCAGCAGGGGACTGATTAAAAATATTGCTGATCTCTATGAACTTAAGACTGACCAGCTTGTTCCTCTGGAACGGATGGGTGAAAAATCAGCAGCAAAGATTATAGAGAGCATAAGGGGATCGGTGAATGTTCCTTATCCCAGGATGATATTTGCACTTGGGATAAGACATGTCGGCGAGACAGTTGCAAAAACCCTGGCCACCAGGTTTGTATCGTTGGATGAACTTATGACTGCAGATCAGGATATACTGACAGCAGTACGGGAAATAGGGCCCAAAATAGCATCAAGTATAAGAGCATATTTCAGCGATCCTGAAAACATTGAGATTATCCGACGTCTTAAATCGGCTGGAATAAAAATGACAGGAGAAATAAAGCATCAGGAAACCGGGGATTCACTGAGAGGAAAGATTATTGTAATCTCGGGAGTTTTCATTCGTCATACCCGTGAGGAATACAAAGAGCTTATCGAAAGGAACGGAGGAAAAAATTCATCCTCAATATCGGGCAGTACTTCCTTCATTCTCGCGGGGGACAATATGGGCCCTTCAAAAAGAGAGAAAGCAGAGGAGCTTGGAATAAAGATTCTTAATGAAGAAGATTTTCTTAAGATAATCGGTAAAGAATAGTATTTGCATAATGCTTACATTTATAAAAAACTGTTAGGTTTGCATCATGGAATTATTGAGGAGTTTAAGGGTCATAGCAGGAAGGTCGAAGCTGTCAGCAAGATTGGCGAAGATCACCCGTAAACCATGTTTCATCAACTTTTACCATATCAAAACTATTGGAATTGTCTGGGATGCATCAAACCCTGAGGATTTCAGTATTTTATCGAGATTCAATCAAAAAATGGCCGAACTGAATAAGGAAGTGAAGATTTTCGGATATTTTCCAGGGAAAGTGTTTCCTGATAAGTACACCGCAGTAAGATTTTTGACTTGCGTTAAAAAAAAGGAAGTAAATTTTTTTTACTTCCCTGTTCATCAGGACACAGAGTCCTTTGTGAAAACAAAATTTGACGTATTGATTGATCTGAATTTTAAGAAGCATTTTCCGCTTGTTTATGTCTCATCTCTTTCTCATGCAGGATTAAAAGTAGGTCTGGCCGATTCACAACCGATGGCTTCCCCTTTCGACCTGATGATATCCATGAAAAGCCCTGTCAATGTTGAAAAGTACATTGAGCAGGTCCTTTATTACCTTGATATGATAAACTCCGAAACAGCAAAAAAAGCAGTCTAATTATCAGATAATGAAACGATTCAAAGGAGCAGGTGTTGCAATAGTAACGCCATTTAAAAACGATTCCAGCATTGATTTCTCAGCTTTGGGACGTGTGATTAACCATGTTATTACAGGGGGTATAAATTATATAGTTGCATTGGGCACTACAGGTGAATCAGTAACTCTGACAAAGGATGAGAAACAGGCTGTAATCTCTTTTGTTCTTGAGACAAACGATGGAAGGGTACCTCTCATAGTAGGTATTGGGGGAAACAATACTCAGGAGGTTGTAAATAGTATCAGGCATACTGATCTAACCGGGATTGATGGCATACTGTCGGTAGCTCCTTACTACAATAAACCTACACAACGAGGGATCTTCCAGCATTTTAAAACCATTGCTACTTGGAGTCCTGTTCCTGTTATTATGTATAATGTTCCCGGCAGGACAGGCTGTAACATTTCGTCAGAAACTTGTCTTGAGCTGGCACATAATTGTGAGAACATCACCGGTGTCAAGGAGGCTTCGGGTGATTTAACCCAGATAATGAAGATAATCAAGGGCAAACCTGAGAATTTCGGCGTTATTTCAGGGGATGACATGCTTTCAATACCTGTCATTGCAGCCGGTGGTATCGGGGTGATCTCAGTGCTTGGAAATGCCTTCCCTGCTGTCTGTTCGGAGCTTGTCAGTAATGCTCTCAAGAATAACTTTAAATCAGCCAGGGAGACACAATTCAAGTATCTCGAAATGATTGAGCTGTTGTTTACCGAAGGCAATCCGGCAGGGATAAAAGCGATGCTCAGCATTATGAATATCTGCCAGAATTACCTGAGATTACCTCTGGTACCTGTCAGCAGGACAACAATGACAAGGATTCAGAAGGCTATAGAAGAGGTCTCGAAAGGCTGATCACCTTCCTGCATTTGGACCAACAGGTGCCGATGGTTGCTGCATCCCGTGGCAGTTTTTATACTTTTTCCCACTTCCGCAAGGACACGGATCATTTCTTCCTACTTTCTTTTCAACCCTTACAGGCTCCACCTTCTGATTTTTATCGGGACCCCCTCCGCCTGTACTGCTATATTGAGAAAAGTCGCTTTTTGAAGCCCGATACTTACTCATGTCAACCTGCCGTTTCCTCTGAGCCTCCTGTACCTGGTCGGGATTCTGCGATGGAATATGACCCTTCATTAAAGTGCTGACAACATCCTTATTGACCTTATTGACAACTGTTTTAAACAGTTCGAAAGATTCAAACTTATAAATAAGAAGGGGATCTTTTTGTTCATAAGTAGCGTTCTGAACCGATTGCTTCAGCTCATCCATCTCACGAAGGTGTTCTTTCCATACTTCATCAATCGTGGCCAGAACAACTGTCTTTTCATATGACCTGGCAAGTTCCCTTCCTTCCGATTCGGCTGTAGCCTTAAGGTTTGTAACAACCTGAAATACACGCACTCCGTCAGAGATCGGGACAACAACATTCTCGTAAACATGAGACATTCTTTCGTATACATCCTTAAGAACCGGATATGCCTGCTGTGAGATTGTCTCAACTTTCCTCCGGTAGGTATCAAGGACCTTTGCATAAACCGTATCAATGACCTGCGACGAGGTATCCTTAAGAAAATCCTGCTTTGGTACCGGTGAGTCCATTGAAAATGAGCGTATCAGATCAAGATCAAAATTCTCAAAATCACCCTCTTTATGATATGTGTCAACAAGGTTTTCGGTGACATCGAACATCATATTTGCAACATCAAGAGAGAGCCTTTCACCAAGAAGTGCATGCCTTCTTTTCTTATAGATCACTTCTCTCTGTGAATTCATTACGTCATCATATTCAAGGAGCCTCTTTCTGATCCCGAAGTTGTTTTCTTCAACCTTTTTCTGTGCCCGTTCAATTGATTTTGTTATCATGGGATGCTGGATCATCTCACCATCCTTCAATCCAAGCTTATCCATAATTCCGGCTATTCTTTCAGAACCGAACAATCTCATTAGTTCATCTTCGAGTGATACAAAGAACTGTGAAGAACCCGGATCACCCTGACGGCCTGAGCGGCCTCTCAGCTGGCGGTCAACCCGGCGGGATTCGTGCCGCTCAGTACCAATGATTGCCAGCCCGCCGGCTTCACGAACCTCAGGAGTAAGCTTAATATCGGTTCCCCTTCCGGCCATGTTGGTTGCGATGGTAATTGTACCCGGCTTCCCTGCTTCAGCTACGATATCTGCTTCGCGCTGATGTAGTTTTGCATTCAAAACATTATGCTTCAGCCCTTTCATTTTCAGCATCCGGCTGAGCAGTTCAGATATTTCAACCGAGGTCGTACCTACCAGAACCGGACGTCCGTTTTTATAAAGCTGATTGATCTCATCTATCACTGCATTATATTTTTCCCTCTTGGTCTTATATACAAGATCCTCGCGATCGTTTCTTATCACAGGCCGGTTTGTAGGGATTACAACAACGTCAAGTTTATAAATATTCCACAATTCACCGGCTTCTGTTTCGGCTGTACCGGTCATACCTGCAAGCTTATGGTACATCCTGAAATAATTCTGAAGCGTAATGGTAGCATAAGTCTGTGTAGCATCTTCAACATGAACATTCTCCTTGGCTTCAATGGCCTGGTGCAATCCGTCCGAATAGCGTCGCCCCTCCAGAATACGTCCGGTCTGCTCATCAACTATCTTAACCTTGTTATCTATAACCACATATTCGGTATCCTTATCAAAAAGTGTCCATGCTTTTAGAAGTTGTGTCATAGTATGTACACGTTCCGATTTAACCGCATAATCCTGAAGCAGCTCATCCTTCTTTAACAGTTTTTCCCGTTCGCTGAGACCTGCTTTTTCAAGATCAGCGATCCTCGAACCGACGTCAGGCAGAACAAAGAAACTTGCATCTTCAACAGAATCAGAAATCAGATCGATGCCTTTATCGGTGAGCTCAATTGAATTTGCCTGTTCATCAATTATGAAATGAAGCTCATCAGTTACTTTGTGCATGTCCTTACTGTTGTTCTGCATGTAGAAGTTCTCAGTTTTCTGCAGAAGAGTCTTGTTTCCTTCCTCGCTAAGGAATTTGATGAGCGCATTATTCTTTGGAAGACCTTTGAATGCCCTTAGAAGAAGCTTTCCTCCCTCCTCGTTCTTTCCTTCGGCAATAAGCTTTTTGGAATCGGCAAGTATTTGGGTTACAAGTCGTTTCTGGGCATTAACAAGCTTGTCAACCTTTGGTTTAAGCTCGTCGAATTGCTGTGTGTCACTTTTGGCTGTCGGACCTGAAATTATCAGAGGAGTACGGGCATCGTCAATCAGGACCGAATCGACCTCATCAACTATAGCATAATGATGCTTTCGCTGAACAAGGTCCTCCGGATTAATTGCCATATTATCCCTGAGGTAATCGAAACCGAATTCATTATTGGTACCAAAAGTGATATCGGCATTATAAGCTTTCCTCCTGTCGGCGGAATTAGGCTGATGCTTGTCGATACAATCCACAGTAAGGCCGTGAAATTCATAGATAGGGCCCATCCATTCTGAGTCGCGCTTGGAGAGATAATCATTTACTGTAACAATATGAACCCCTCTGCCTGCGAGAGCATTCAGAAAAACAGGAAGCGTTGCCACCACTGTCTTGCCTTCACCAGTGCCCATCTCCGCAATTTTTCCCTTATGCAGTGCAACACCGCCGATAAGCTGAACATCGTAATGTATCATATCCCAGGCAATTTCGTTGCCTCCGGCTATCCAGTGGTTGCTCCAGACTGCCTTTTCCCCTTTAATTGTTATGCTTCCCCTGGTGGCAGCGAGATCCCTGTCGTACTGGAGTGCAGTAACTTCAAGAAAACTGTTCTCCTTAAATCTGCGGGCAGTCTCTTTTACTATTGCAAAAGCCCTTGGAACAAGGTTATCCAGTGTCTTCTCAAGCTTTTCCTCAATAAGCTTCTCTATTTTATCCACTTCATTATAATACTCCTCTTTACGAAACACATCCTCTTCCGCCTCAGCCTTAATTTTAAGCGCCCTGATCTCATTCTCATCAGGTTCCATGGCTTCCAGTATCTCCTTTTTCAGTGAAAAAGTAAGCTCCCTTAACTGGTCATTTGAAAGATCTTTAAGCTTATCGTATTCCTTAAGTATTTCTATAGTGTAAGGAGTTATTTCCTTGATGTCCCTTTCATATTTATTTCCAAGAAACAGACCAAGCACCTTGTTTATAATATCCATTTATTGCTGTTTTACAGATTTTTGAAAATACCCCGCAAAATTAGTTTTTATTTAATAAGGTTGTACTTAATGCTGCTGGTATTTCGACCATCGTTAATCACTATCAGGTACAATCCGGAAGGATTTCCGGTAATGTTCAGTTTTATTGTTTCTTCGGTGAATAATGCATTCCTTAAAATGCACGTTCCGGCATAATTATATATGCTTATCCTGACCGGTTTAAAATTATTACTGCTGCCGATTGTAATATTTACTAATCCATTCCCTGGATTCGGGAAAATTCTTAATTCGGGGAGATAAATATTTTCAACTTTGTCGACAATAGGGTTTATTTTCAGGTCATCTATCGCCCATCCCCATCCATTTGCATAGGGGTCGGAAAAAAGCCTGAACCTGATCAGTAATGAGTCACCATTGGATATCCTGTCCTGGATCCTTGGAAAAAATGCATGTTCCTTCATCATTGATTCAATACCGGTGAAAGTAGAATTCTGTCCGTCCATCTTACTGTTATATGCTGTCTCCCATGATGATATATACCTGCTGTCATAGCCGTCGGCCAGTGCAAACCAGTTTTTGCCGAAATCCTTCGATGCCTCAATGATCACATAGTCATAAAAGTCGGAGAATCCGAATACGGAACCTTCAGCCCCGGGTTCAACAAGTACCAGTTCCCTGAATGTTATTGACATTCCGGATGCATCAAAAATCAGTGGATGACGAAGAACGGAACTGAATTCCAAACTCTTATAGTCCTCATCAGGGCTTTTATACGGATGGTCCGAATGAAGCCCGGAAGTATTGAAATTTGAAGGTTTTTTTATTTCAAATCCTGAATTAAAGAATTCTGCAGTTGCATTGTAAAAGTCAGTTGAATAGCTTTTTACCGCCGGTAAAAGAGTTTCAATCCTGATATAATAGTAATCGTTTGCAGGAGAAACTTTTGCGTTCTGAACAGAAGCATTATCTACTGCAATTATCCGGTATTTAATCGTATCACCACCTTTCAGCAGATCGGATTTTACACTCAGGTTAAGCGTGTATTCATCTTGAACTTCCGATGTCATACCGTAATATTTTACAGATCCGTTGTTAATTCTGTATTCTATATAAACAGTATCAATTCCGAGATTGTCAGTAACACCGGTTTTAAAAAGTACAGAATCAATATTTTCAAAGTAGTATACTACGGGTTTATGTGAAATAACAGGCTTTACCGTATCGGTACCTATAAAAATGCTGTAAGGATCCTTTTCCGCCAGTGTTGGAGATTTATACAGGCGCAAAAAATCGTCAGAAACGAAAAAATAATAATCAAGTTTAGAATTATATGAAGGTATCTGGATGGTGGCGGAGAAGGTATCATTTAACAGTGGTGAGGACATGAACAGTGTATCAGAAGTAAGGTAATCATTGAAGGAATATACCAGTCCTACCATTTCCCGGTTATATACCGTATCTGATTCTATAGTTGCACTTATTTGAATTTCAGAAAGATGATCTTCTGTATCTTTGATCGTCTGAGGGATTATCCTTGTATTTATCCATCCAAGATCGCCAAGTACCGACATTGTAAGTTTACCGGGATTGTGGATTGCTTCCCCAAAATCAATAAAAGGAGTCATCAGTTCATCTGGTTCAGATGTCCTTGTTTCATCAAGATGAGATACGCTGGAGCCAGGATCCCATTCAGAAGGGGAATAGAGCCTTGCCCTGTTTCCTGATAAATACCTGCGGGTAAGAGGTCCGTTAAAATAGAGTTGCCCGCCTATAAGTTCAAGATAAAGACTTGTTGAATTTTGTTTGAATAAAGTAGTATCAGTAAGTTTTTTTCCGGCAATATTCTCAACAAATTTATCATATACAATCGGGATTGTACTGATTCCATAAGAACCCAACGAATTTTCGGCATCCATGCTGTCGAAGAAACCAAGTCCATGGCACAATTCATGTATCACTACTGTGACAAGATCATATTTGGTGACTGGAGTGTTTCCGTCAGTACCCAGGTACCATTTCGCTGTGCTGTTCAACACCAGCTCGACATCAGCTTCATAATCTTCATTGAGGCTTTTTCCGGCTATTTTTTCAGCTACTGTAACAGGGTAATAAGCAAAGGGATCAAGTGCATCAATTCCCCATCCGGTTGCAAAACCTGTTATTGATGAGTTTCCAAGGACTCCCGTTGAAGATATCCTGGTCCACGATGCCTTGACATTCATTTTTACATCTGAAGGGAGAACTGATTCCAGAATTTTTACAGCATATTCAACAGCTGTTCTGGCTTCAGCCGAAAACCCCGAATAGGTAACAGTTATTTTACCCCCTCCTTTAAAATCTGACCTTGTCAGGAAGCTTTTTGGAGGGGGGATATATATCCTGTTAACCTTGTTACCGGCATAACAAATCCCTGTAATTGAACTATTTGAAATAAGATCCTGCGATTTTATACCGGCTACAGAAAACAATAACAGAAAAACAGCTATTAAAATACCTGCTCTTCTCATGTAGTGACAGTACCACCTCCTGTCGGAGTTCTGAGAGTTAAAATGTCCCTGTCAAACTGATACAAATTGTTTTTCCCAACAAGTTTTATCTTATCCAGAATTGTTCTCACTGAAGCCTCTTCTTCAACCTGTTCAGTTACAAACCATTGAAGAAAATTATGAGTATTAAAGTCTTTTTCCCCGAGAGTCAGACCAACAATTTCATTTATGCTTGCAGTAATAAATTCTTCATGCTTAAGGACTTCTTTGAATAGTTCTTCAACGCCTTTAAAATCAGTTGGTGGTTGTTTAAGAGCAGGTATAACAGCCTTACCTCCCCTTTCATTGATATACTTAATGAATTTCAGGAAATGGATTCTTTCTTCATCAGCCTGTGCATAAAGCCAGCTGCCAACTCCGCTGAAACCATTTGTCTCAGCCCATGATGCCATTGCAAGATAAAGGTTAGATGAGTATCCTTCTCTTTCTATCTGACGGTTGCAGATATCTTCTACTTTTTTCTTTAGCATAATAATTAATTTTATTTTGTAGTTATAACAACATTTTCAATCTGAATGTTCAACTTCCAGCATTTCTTCAATTTTTGAAATCAGATCATTAATTGAAAATGGTTTGGAGAAAACGGCATCAGCGCCAAGCGCTTTTGCCAGATTAAGGTAGCCTCCCGGGCCAGCTTTTCCTCCACCGGAGATTGCTATCACCTTTATTCCATGTTTCAACTCCCTGATTTTCATTATAACCTCTAATCCATCCTCGTCAGGCATAATCAGATCGGTGATAACAAGGTCTGTAACACCCGGCTTAAAATGGATCAACGCCTCTTTCCCGTTTTCAGCTTCGATAACGGTATAATCTTTTCTGAGAAGTGCTGTTTTAAGCATTTCCCTTAATTCCTTGTCATCCTCAATAATCATTATAACTGACATTGCTGAAAATTAGGTTGGTGAGTAGTTATTTGTGATTAGTGATTGTTAATAAAATATTGGACGAATTTAGCAATTCTTCTTTAATTTCTTATTGCCATTTTGAATCAGGACAGAAAAAGACAGCGGTTTAATTTATAATGGGAATGTAGATATCAAAAACGGATCCCTCATACTCCTTGCTTGAAACATTTATCTTTCCTCCAAGGTCATTAATTATTCCCCTGACCACATACAGGCCTAGTCCTGTTCCCTTACCTTCTGCCCTTGTAGTGTAATAAGGTTCAAAAATCCGTTGGATCAAAGAGGGATGCATCCCGGAACCGTTATCTCTGATAGTGACAAGGACATAGTCAGCATCTGAAAAATCGTCACTGATCGGCGGATTAATCCGGCTTCCTTTGACAAGGTATGTACTTACAGATATAATTCCTCCTTTTTCTTCCATTGACCGGACTGCATTTGAAACCAGATTAAAGAAAACCCTGAATAACTGTGCCGGATCGGCAAACAGCATAATGTTTTCTTCACTTAAGTCTGTATTTATCTTAATACCTGGAGGTAGTGAGGATCTGAATAATTCAAGGGTATCATTAAGAATGCCGTTTATATTTACAGCTTTTTTATCGTGACCGGAATGCCTTTCTGAATCAAGCAACTGGCCAGTAAGAGCTTTAGCTTTTGAAACAGCCGATATTATCTTAACTGTTTTTTCGGTCAATGCTGAATCCTTTGGAAGATCCTCGTTCAGCATTTCAGCATAACCTGAAATTGTTGCAAGAATATTATTCAGATCATGGGCAATCCCAGCCACAAGAAGATCATCTTTGGTATTTTGATCAGGTTTATAATTTAATATGTCAGGTTTCTCATCCAATTGCCGAAACATTGATAAAAGGGTTTAAGTAATATCAAGGTTGAAAGCTTTCTTAAAGTCTTTCAGTCCCGGATATTTTGTAGCCAGATAATTGTATTTCTGTTCATCCGAGTATAATACCTCATTTTTTTCCGAAAGATCAACTACTGTTTCAATATCGATCTCTTTCACAATAAATCTGTTCTTAAGAAAGGATGTAAGCTTCTGTTTATAATTCTGCACAAACAGATCCTTTTGTGCTGCGTTGCTCAGATGAATTCTGATACTCTGATCATTTTCAACCTCTGTTGTTACAGATTTGAACATACTTATTACTCTTGTCCCTTCTCCTCTTAAAGAATCTTTAAATTCATTCCATGCTTTCTCAAATGACACACTATTTAACTCCTCCGACGGTTGAACCTCATATATTTTTGCATCTTCCGTTAAAGGTTCCGGATTATCGTGCATCGCTTTTTTTTCTTCAGAAATTATGTCCTTTATTGAAAATGACTTGGCATGTTTTTCAATTATAGGATCATGCTTACCTGAAGGTATTTCCTGTTGTCTGTTTTTGGATACTGCATATTCCGGGACTTCCCTGATTATTTCAGATTTTGAAGGAAGGGGAAGATCCTCTATATTTTTACCTGCCGGTTTCAGGTCATTCTTTTTTTTTTCGGTCTCTTCTTCCGGGATTGTTATCAACCTGCACAACCGGATCAGGAATAATTCAACATGAAGTCGCTGATTCTTGCTGGTTTTGTAAGAGATGTCGCAGTTACTCCCTAGCTCAAGGGCTTTGAAAATGAACTCCTCCGGACATGACTTTGTCTGCTGGAGGTATCTTTGTTTTATTACAGGGGTGGCTTCAAGAATTTTCAGCGTAATCTCATCCCTGCAAACCAGAAGATCACGAAAGTGACTGCTCAGTCCTGAAACGAAGTTATGTCCGTCAAATCCCTTCTCGAGTATCTCATTGAAAGTCATTAAAACTGATGAAAAATCACCATTCAGAGCGCCTTCAACAGTTTTGAAATAATATTCATAATCCAGAACATTCAGGTTTTCAATTACATCCTTATATGTGATCTTCTTCCCGCTCAGGCTTACAATCTGGTCAAAAATAGAGAGTGCATCCCTCAGGGCTCCGTCGGCTTTCTGTGAAATTACATGGAGTGCCTCCTCTTCCGCAGTAACACCCTCATTTTTGGCAACATACATCAGGCGACCGACAATATCCTCAATTCTGATCCTGTTAAAATCGAATATCTGGCACCTCGACAGAATTGTCGGGATAATTTTATGTTTTTCAGTGGTTGCAAGAATGAATATTGCATGAGCCGGAGGTTCCTCAAGTGTTTTAAGAAATGCATTAAATGCAGATGAGGAAAGCATATGCACTTCATCAATTATATATATGCTGTATTTACCGACCTGGGGAGGTATCCTTACCTGATCGGTCAGACTCCTTATATCGTCGACTTTATTGTTCGAAGCTGCGTCAAGTTCATGAATATTAAATGATCTCAGCGTGTTAAAAGAAAGGCACGATTCGCACTTATCACAGGCTTCACCATTCTCTTTAAGATTACTGCAGTTAATTGTCTTCGCAAATATCCTGGCACAGGTGGTTTTGCCGACTCCCCGTGGACCGCAAAAAAGATACGCCTGTGTCAGATGTCCACCTTTTATTGCAGCTTTCAGGGTATTCGTAATTGAATCCTGACCCACGACCATATCGAATGTTGCCGGACGATACTTTCTTGCTGATACTATGAAGTTCTCCATAAGACTGATGACTCCTGTCCGAATGATTTCTGTTGAAGTACAAATATAATCAAAAAGCAATCCATGTAAAATCGTACCTGCAATTTAACCTTTACGGACCCTGTGGATGCCTGGTTATGGAACCTGCATCATATTATGTTATAATTTCGTATAAAAATTTTTCTTTAAAAAAAAATATTGTACTTTTGCGAGCCGAAAACATTAAAACTTAAAAACAGTTAATTATTATGTCAAATCAGTATGAAACCGTTTTCATTGCAACTCCCGTTTTGTCTGAGAACCAGATGAAGGAAGCGGTACAAAAATTCAAGAAGGTCATCACCGAGAATGAAGGTGAGATCGTTCATGAAGAGAACTGGGGCCTGAAAAAACTGGCCTATCCCATTCAGAAGAAGTCGACCGGCTTCTATTATCTGATTGAATTCAAAGGAACCGGCGATCTTATCGAAAAACTCGAGGTGCAATACCGGAGAGATGAAAGGATCATCAGGTTTTTAACCTTCAGGATGGAAAAATTTGCCATCGAATATGCAGAGAAGAAAAGAAAACAAAAAGAATCAGGTAAATCGAAGGAGGAATAAGACATGGCACAGAACGAATCAGAAATAAGATATTTGACTCCACCAACAGTTGAGGTCAAGAAAAAGAAATACTGCAGGTTCAAGAAGAACAGGATAAGGTATATCGATTACAAAGATCCGGAATTCCTTAAGAAATTTCTGAACGACCAGGGGAAGATATTACCCCGCAGGCTTACCGGCACATCGCTTAAATATCAGAGGAAAGTGGCTAAAGCCGTTAAAAGAGCCCGTCATATTGCTCTTCTTCCTTATGTTACTGACCTATTAAAATAAGGAGGATAAATTATGGAAGTCATATTATTGCAGGACGTAAACAAACTTGGACAAAAGGACGATATTGTCAATGTCAAAAACGGATATGGAAGCAACTTTCTGATACCTAACGGCTATGCAGTTGCTGCAACACCATCGGCAAAGAAAATGCATGCGGAGAATCTTAAACAGAGAGCACACAAGGAAGAAAAGATAAAGGTTACTGCACAGGAAATTGCAACAAAACTGACTGATGTCGCTCTTGTAATAGGTGCAAAAACCAGCTCATCCGGAAAGATCTTCGGATCAGTTAATACAATTCAGATAGCTGAGGC
>CAZCQC010000286.1:0-18043 GCA_964500155.1 uncultured Rikenellaceae bacterium
AGCCGAGACATATCTCATTAAAGCTGAAGCTCTTATCCGCCAGAACAAATATGCTGAAGCTATTACGGTTATGAATATTGTCCGTGCACGTGCTCAGTTCAAGAATGGTGAAAACAGGGCTGCATACAGGGATGGTGGTGCCGCAGTTCTTACCAATTCAAATGCACCGCTTAATGCAAGCGGCGTATTGATAAATTCATATTGCACTTCAAATTCATACTACGAATCGCTTAATATTCCTGTAACGACTGCTGCTTCGGACATTACCACCGGGATCACCCCGGCAAGCCTTCCGGCAGTGGACGAAGCCATTATAACAACACTCGGCTATACAACAGATTATGACAGAATGATGTGCTTCCTGCTCAACGAGCGTTCACGAGAGCTCTACGGCGAGCTTTTCCGCTGGGAAGACCTTGCACGCACTAAAACCCTTATAAAACGCGCCAAGGCTTTTAATGAGGGATCAGTAGCAGCTATCCAGGAAAAACATTACCTGCGCCCGCTACCGCAGACTTTCCTTGATGCTATTTATAATGCTGAGGGGCATGCTCTTACTGCTGATGAAAAAGCAGCAATGCAAAATCCGGGCTACTAATTAAGAATTTTTGGGTTAGTTGAGACTAATGATGGTATTACCTGAAAGAATTATAGGCAACTTTTGGTAATGCCAGATTTGAAAAGAGACTCTGGCAGGGGGTCTCTTTTCTTTAACTTCACCCCCTTCCCCCTAAAGGGGGTTTGAAGAAAATATAATTAAATAAGTCCCCGCCAGCTGGCGGGGGATTTAGGGGTAGAATTAAAAAATTGAACTATGTATAGATCCACCCTGATTCTTTTATTGACCATACTGTCATCCTGTAATTCACAGGCGCCGGCAAGAAAGGATAAAGTCGCGGGCGTGAAATGGTCGGTAAAAATGGCAAATTCGGTCATGAACCGTTCCGACAGCCTGATCTATTACGTCGACAGAAACCCCAAATGGGCATATGATGTTGCATTCCTTGGAATGGCTATGGACAGGCTTGGTAATATCGATCCGAAGTATTCGAAATATATGGAGGACTGGGTAAATTATTTTGTCCGGTCCGATGGTTCTATAATTGATTACAGGAAAGATGAATACAATCTCGACAGGATTTTTCCGGGAAGAAATGTAATAACAATCTACAACAAGACGAAGGAGATGCGATACAGATTTGCTATGGATAGTCTTATCGATCAGCTTAAAGATCACCCAATAACAAAATCAGGAGGTTACTGGCATAAGAAAATCTACCCATGGCAGATGTGGCTCGACGGGATTTTTATGGGATCAACCTTTATGGTCCAGTATGCTAAGGAATTTAATACACCTGAATGGTATGACGTTGCAGGTAGACAGGTAAAAATGATTTATGAAAAAACCCTTGATCAAAGTACAGGGTTGCTTATGCATGCGTGGGATGAGAGCAGGCAGCAGAAATGGTGCGATCCGGAAACAGGGAAATCACATTATCCGTGGAGCCGTGCCACAGGTTGGTATATAATGGCCATTATCGATATCCTTGAATACCTTCCTCCGGATCATCCGGACCGCGATGACCTGGTAAGAATACTTCAGAATACCTGCGAAGCTCTCCTTAAAGTACAGGATCAAACAACTGGTCTGTGGTTCCAGGTACTTAACCAGGGCGGGAGGGAAGGCAACTACATTGAAGGTTCTGGTTCAGCTATGTTTACTTATGTTTTTGCAAGGGGTGCCCATAATGGTTACCTCGACGACAAATTCCTCGGGATTGCGGGGAAAGCATTTAATGATATAATCAGAGAACTTATTACAATCGATGATAAAGGATATCTGACAATGCATAATATATGCGGCGGATGCGGACTTGGTGGAAACCCTTACCGCGATGGATCATACGAATACTATATAAACGAAAAACGCATCGATAACGATACAAAAGGAGTGGCACCGTTCATCCTCGCAGCCATCGAGCTAAATAAATAACCGGCAGATGTGCCTTTCATAAATATTCTCAAAAACACATTTAGAAACCACTTCCTGATGATCCTCAAGCAGCCTGAAGTAAATATCCATTTCCTGTGCAGCCATCTTATAGGCTACATGTATCAGCTGCCTCATATTTGGATTGTAATCCGGATTGTCCTGGTCATGCCTTAAAGAATCTGCAAACTTCCTTCCGTTCCAACCTGATACCTCTCCTGCAGAAGGCAGCTCAGTAGCAACTATGTTTATCACATCCGCATAAGGAGCACATAATTCTTCAATTTTCTCAAGTGAATGCTTATATATTTCCTTAACAAAATCGAGAGCTGTACCCCCTGCCTCCGCAAGCCCTATTACCTCTTCAAGCCAGGTAGTTCCTGCAGTTTTAAGGTGAACCCCTTTATTATGCTTTCTGAGAATCGAACCAATATGAGGATATATTGCAAACTTATCCGATCCGGAATGAATACTGATCTTGAGATTTTCAGGTAGTCCGAATTCATTTACAGCATAGGCGATAACCATCAGGTCCTCCTCAAACTCCGATGCAAATTTCAAAGGATCGCCTGCATAGTCAACACCTTTATTGAATCTGCCTGAAAACTTCGGGGCAATTGTCTGAAGAGGAACTCCCTCAATACCCAGCATGGCAAGAATGAAAAACAATTCAATGGGGGTCTGAGGCTGGGCAACTTCATCCATCGATACTTCTGTAATGAAATTACCGGCACCTTTCGATTTTTCTATCTTCCTGTAGATCTCCCCGGCTTTCTTTGCAGCGAAAAGATATTTCTCAGCAATATCATCCAGTTGTTTCGATGAGCATTTCAATGATTTCTTGATCCCGGGAACTTCCAGCTTCCCAATATACTTACCGGCATTCTCAATGAATGTACTGATTTCAGAGTCAACAGCGCGTTTGCCGATATATGAAGCTACATCAACAGTAAAAAAGTCGGAACTGCTGATGAATTTTTCAACTGTATCGAGGTTTATATGGTCAGCATCAACAAAATATGGTTTTTTATAGCCTGCTGTTTTGATAACAGAGTCTGCTTCCATTCTGACATCTGACGGCTGAGTACCAATTATCATATGCTCCCTGTTCGACTTGTTCCAGACAGGTGTGATATTAACGCCTTTTCTTCCTGCTTCAATTATCGCTTTAAGCTGGGCATGGCCCTGGTGACCGAACCTGTCACCCAGTCCGATCGAATATGTTCCGAGTTTTATCATTCCAACGTAACTTTCTTGTTCTTTGGTGCAAATACCTGCATTATTACCCATGCAATCAGATAAGCGCTTCCTGCAATGGCAAACATAATAACATACCCTGTTTCTATATGTCCAAGGTCCTTAAAATGCTGAAGTATACCGCCTGCGATATAAGAAATAAAGGCACCGCCTACTGCACCTGCCATTCCGCCAATTCCTGTAATTGAGCTGACTGCTTTCTTGGGAAAGGCATCGGATACAGTGGTAAAGAGGTTTGCCGACCACGCCTGATGCGATGACGCTGCAAGAGCAATAAGGCAGACTGCACCCCATGTGCTTACTCCTTTTGATTGAGCAAATATTATAGGAACAACCAGGAGAGCAAAGATCAGCATGGTAATTTTTCTTGCCTTGAAAGGTGACATACCTTTAGCTATCATAAATCCTGAGATCCACCCTCCGCTTATGCTGCCTACTGTAGTCATTGTATATATGAACGCAAGAGGCAATCCGAATGAAGAAATACTGAGTCCGGCACCTCTGACAGTCGAAAGCCATCCGGGGATCCAGAACAGGTAAAACCACCATATCGGGTCAGTAAGTCCTTTTCCTATAAAGAAGAGCCAGGTCTGTCTGAATTTAAACAGCTTCAGCCAGGGAACTTGCTCTTTTGTCTCATTCTGTTCATCAACATCACTGTTAATATAAGCAAGCTCTCCTGCAGATATCTTTTTATGTTTTTCAGGGAGTTCATAGAAAATGAACCATACAATCACCCAGATGAACCCTATTGATCCCGTAATAATAAATGCAGCCTGCCAGCCCCACGCTACCAGCATGGCTGGAATAGCCAGGGGAGCCAGTATTGCCCCGACATTTGTTCCGGAGTTCATTATCCCGAAAGCAAAAGCCCGCTCTTTCTTTGGGAACCATTCAGCTATCGTTTTATTTGCTGCAGGAAAATTACCGGCTTCGCTGATTCCAAGGAAACCTCTCCAGATTCCGAATCCCCATACACCTTTAGCCAAAGCGTGTCCCATAGCTGCAATGCTCCACAATACTACGGAAACCCCATATCCAATTTTGGTTCCGAATTTATCAATCAGCCGTCCGGCAAAAAACATTCCGACAGCATATAAAAGTTGGAAGGCCATAATGATATGTGCATAATCTTTCTCTCCGATCCCAAGATCAGAATCCAGAAGGGGCTTTAGAATCCCTATTATCTGTCTGTCGAGGTAGTTAACTGTCGTGGCAAAGAATATCAAAGCACAGACAGTCCATCTATAATTGCTGAGTTTTTGTTTTTCTGGCATAATTAATCAGGTTAAGTTTATTAAACGTTATAAGTTGAGGAAGATGTTGTTCCACCTCTTCCGGTCCAGTTTGTATGGAAGAATTCACCTCTTGGTTTATCGGTACGCTCATAAGTGTGTGCACCGAAGAAATCTCTCTGAGCCTGAAGGAGGTTCTGCGGAAGTTTTGCGGTGCGATAGCCGTCGAAATAGCCAAGAGCAGATGATATTGCAGGTACTGGTATGCCGTTGGTGGCTGATGCAGCTACTACGTTCCTCCATCCTTTCTGAGCCTTGTCAACTTTATCACTGAAGAACGGATCAATAAGCAGGTTATTGATCGCAGGATTTTTAACAAATGCTTCTTTTATCTTTCCAAGGAAAGCCGACCTGATAATACAGCCACCCCTCCACATAAGTGCGATTCCACCGTAATTAAGATCCCATTTGTACTCCGAAGCTGCTGACCTCATGAGTGAATAGCCCTGGGCATAGGAGACTATCTTTGAGGCATATAGGGCATCCTTGAGGTCATTAATGAATTCTGTTTTATCAGTTGAAAGAGCAGGATCAGGTCCATGAAGAATCTGTGATGCTTTAATCCTCTCTTCCTTGACTGAAGAGAGACACCTTGCAAACACAGCTTCTCCGATAAGCGTAAGAGGAATACCCTGATCGAGGGCTGCTACTGCCGTCCATTTTCCCGTACCCTTTTGTCCGGCTGTGTCAAGAATCTTATCAACAAGAGGTTTCCCATCCGTGTCCTTGTATGCAAGAATGTCCCTTGTAATTTCAATAAGGTAACTGTCGAGATCGCCTTTATTCCACTCCCTGAATACAATATGCATCTCATCGGCACTCATTTTAAGTAGATCCCTCATAATCTGGTACGCTTCGCAAATAAGTTGCATATCACCATATTCAATCCCGTTGTGTACCATTTTTACAAAATGGCCGGCCCCGTTTTCTCCTACCCAGTCACAACAAGGGGTTCCGTCTTCAACTTTTGCGGCAATTGCCTGAAAAATAGGCTTAACCTCCGGCCAGGCAGCTTTTGAGCCTCCCGGCATGATCGACGGACCCAGCAGGGCTCCTTCTTCACCACCCGAAACGCCAGTCCCTATATATAGTAAACCCTTGCTTTCAACAAAGGAAGTACGCCTGTTCGTGTCGGGGAAATGGGTATTTCCTCCATCAATAATTATATCACCGCTTTCAAGATAGGGTATCAGAGTACCGATCATTTCATCTACTGCTCCGCCTGCCTTAACCATTATCATTATCTTCCGGGGTCTCTTCAGTGATTTTACCAACTCGTCAATTGAATGGGCTCCTGCAATCTTCTTTCCCTTAGCCCTGCCTTCCAGGAAATCATCTACTTTTTGGATTGTTCGATTATAAACAGTAACGCGGAATCCTTTGCTCTCCATATTCAGTACAAGGTTTTCACCCATAACTGCAAGGCCTATTAATCCGATATCTGATAATGTATTCATAATTATTTTGTTATATTTTATATTTTGTCAGGTGGTTGTTGCTTGTTGCTTGTAATATTTTAACCAGTAACCGGTAACCTATTTCCTGTAATATTCCCGCACCACTTCATCCATCACCCAGCTCGTTCTGGCGGCAGTAATTCCCGTGCTTACAACTTCTCCATATCCTGAAAGGGCTCTGACTATTTGCTCAATAAGATAAATCTGAATGTTTTCGGGTCTCTCGTTAACAAATTCCTGTCGTCCGTTACTATTTTCTAAAACAATAGGTTCGTAAGTAAAAGTAGAGGTTTTTATTATTCCTTTTTCACCAATGATCTCAAAATAATCCCTGTTTGCTTCACGGCAAGAGCTGAAACTCCATATACCGGTTCCGACAATATTATTCCTGAATAAAAAGCTTGCAGAAACAAAATCTTCAGCAGAGTAATTATCAGCCTGGTTAACAACCAGAGATGATACTTTCTGAACCGGACCGAAAAGAAAATCGAGATAATCAAGCTGATGGGATCCGAGGTCAAAAAAATGACCGGCACCCGAAATCTCCGGTCTTACACGCCAGGGAAGCTTTCCTGCTATTTCATCTTCTGAGGGATAATTATATATCTGAAAATTTACAAACCTTGTTTTCCCGATCTCACCTGCCTCTATCAGATTCTTAATCTTTAAGTATCCGGGAAGAGTTCTTCGGTAGTAGGCTACGAAGACAGGTAATCCTACTCTTTCAGCAGTTTCATTGATCCTTAAGCACTCTCTGTAATTCAATGCCATCGGTTTCTCGATATAGACGGGTTTACCGGCATTAAGGACTCTGATAGCGTATCCGGCATGGCTTTCGGGCGGTGTGGCAATATATACGGCATTAATCTCTTTGTCATTAATCAGGTCGTCGGCATTCTCATAGAATCTGGGAACATTATGCCGCATCGCATAATCTTCGGCAAGTGCCTGGTTTCGCCTCATGACCGCAATGAGTTGTGAATCAGAAACCTTACTGAATGCCGGACCACTCTTGAGCTCCGTTACTTTCCCGCAGCCTATTATTCCCCATTTAATCATTTAAGCTTGTCTTTTGATGCCCACAGTCCAACTGCAGGATTTGAGATATAATATATTTCTTCCCCTCCGGCTAGCTTGTTAAATCCTTCACGCAATTCACCCGGATCATATTTCTTCATCATTGTTTTAAGATCAGAATACTTAAAATTGACCGATTCAATTTCGGCTTTTGTCAGATAGCCGGTACAATATGTGATTGAAAACCTGCCCTCTGAGCTGCCGTGAATAAGATGCGCCGCTGCACTAAGATTATTTTTAAGTTCTTCATTCTCCTCGGTCGATTTTAATGTTGCAGGAGTTCCCCTGTAGCCATATTTTCGTATCAGCCGGTCTATCTCTTTGTCTTCACCGAATTCATTCAGGCCTGGTGCAAGAATTATCAACTCCCCGTTATCAGCCATAGCCATCCTGGTCCTGTAAATACTCTTGTTCCCGAGCCAGGTGCTTTTGAATTCAGCCGGATCGAGATAAACGACAGCTTTTTTCAGTGGTTTATCGAGTATTGTAAAATTGACTTTCAGGGAAAGCTCCGATGCCAGTCTGAAAACCTCATAGTCATCACCTATATACAAGCCTCTTATCACAAGTTTGCCAACCTTGTCACGACCAATAACTGTCTGGATATAAACCACAGGCAGATGTTTTATGAAATTTTCGGATGCATAATTAAGAAGCTTTCTGACAGGGGTATCTGCTTTGCCCATCATTCTTTCCATACCATAAACGGCACCGATAAAATGGCTTTTATTTATTCCTTCTGGGCCTCCTGTACCCACAAAAAGATTTTTATTGTAATTTGCCATTCCCACGACCTCATGAGGAACTACCTGTCCAACAGAAAGTATCAGATCGTGTCCGCCGTTAATTACCAGCTTATTAAGCTGAGCTGGCCACGAATAATTAAGTTTTCCTTCAGTTATTTCTGCAACAAATTCACCAGGAACAGTACCGACTGTTACTACATCTTTTCTCCAGTCATGTATCCTGAAAAGGTCCTGAGGGACACCCTTGTACATTTCGGATATTTCTTTTACAGTCATTGGAGTATGTGTGCCAAGCGCAGGAAGTATATCCTTAAGATTTTCCTTGTAATATTTATAAATAAGGGATGTTATGTCGCCTGACCTGGAATGGAACCTCGTAAAATCTGGCGGAACAGCAAGAACTTTCTTTCTCGGACCCAGTTTTACAAGGGAGGAAAAGACTCCGTACTCGAGGTCATTTTGACTCATCACCGTATTTTCGGAACCGGATTGATAGTATATCATAATTCTGTAAATTACAATTAATTCTTAATATCGGAAGGAATCGGGCATCAGGCGTCAGTTTGAAATATTTGCCAATTTTAGGTTTAAGCCTGTAGCCTTATACGCCAGAGTATGCACTGAATCCTCCGTCAATTGGAATAATAATGCCTGTTACAAATTTCGACAGGTCCGATACCAGATAAAGAAGTGTCCCTGTAAGCTCTTCAGGAGTTCCGAACCGTTGCATTGGAGTACCATTTAATATTTTAATGGCTCTGGGTGAGAGGTCTCCCGTTTTTTCGTCAATCATAAGGAACTTATTCTGATTTGTAAGAAGGAATCCCGGAGCAATTGCATTTACTCTTATGCCGGTTTTTGAAAAATGAACAGCCAGCCATTGTGTGAAATTATTAACAGCAGCTTTTGCCGCTGAATAGGCAGCTATCTTTGTCAGTGGACGATAAGAGTTCATTGATGAAATATTTATTATAACTCCGGATTTTTGTTTTATCATATCCGTGCTGTAGACCATTGAAGGTAAAAGAGTCCCCTTGAAATTAAGATCGAATACTTTATCAAACCCTTCCAGCTTTAGTCCAAAGAATGTATCATCCGGATTCTCAGAATCTGAACCATCCATTTTTTCGACTTTGGTGGTTGCGGCAGGAGAATTTCCTCCTGCTCCGTTTATCAGTATATCAATTATCCCGAATTTATCATTGATAATCTTTTTAGATGCTTCAAGGGATGATTTATCAATAACACTCGCTGAAAGGCCAATGGAAGGTGTTTTAAATTCCATTTCTATTTCCTTTGCCACTTTGCTTGCAGCATCACCATTCAGATCAACGATCACGGTTTTTACCCCCTGAAAAGCAAGTGACCTTGCCATTTCTGAGCAGATCAGTCCGGCACCACCCGTAATTACAGCTATTTTATCTCTTAAATTAAGTTCGTTCATAATTTACATTTTAAATTCAAAATTGTTATATCTCTGTGGTTCTCTGTGTCTTCTCTGTGGATCTCTGTGTAACTAATTCTAAAAAACTTACACAGATTGACACAGAGGATTCACTGAGTGCCACAGAGTTTTAAAATCCGAAATACTCTTTAGCATTCTTATACGAAATCCCTTCAATAAGTGGTTTAATAAGTTCGTCATCACCAGGTATCAGACCCTTTTCGATTTCACTACCTATGAAATTGCAGGCGATTCTTCTGAAATACTCGTGCCGTGGATACGAGAGAAAGCTTCTTGAATCAGTTACCATACCTACAAATCTTCTCAGGAGTCCAAGTGCAGCAAGGTCTTTAAGATGCTTTTCCATTCCTGCCTTCTGATCAAGGAACCACCAGGCTGCACCGTATTGAACTTTCACCGGCATGGATCCGTCATTAAAATTCCCGGCCATAGTCACCATCATTTCATTATCGGCAGGATTAAGATTATACAGAATTGTTTTCGTCAGCTGGTCAGAATCATCAAGTGTATTGAGGAATCGCGACATTTTTAAAGCATCCTGGGGGACGCCTATTGAATCCCATCCTGAATCGGGTCCCATCAGTCTGAACATTCTTGAATTGTTGTTCCTCATCGCACCAACGTGGAACTGCTGTGTCCATCCTCTTTTATGGTTCATCCTGCAGAGTTCAAGCATTACTGCCGTCTTGTATTTTTCGGTCTCATCAGCCGACAGGTTTTTTCCTTTCAGAAGGTTCTTATAGATCTTGTCCGCTTCATCAGTGGTACATGGAGCAAAATAAAAACGGTCAAGTCCGTGATCAGAAAGGCGTCCTCCCATTTTATGGAAAAACTCATGCCTGTTGTCAATGACTTTGATCAGAGTCTCAAAATTGTCTATTATAATTCCTGAAGCTTTTTCAAGTCTGACAATATACTCCCTGAATTTTACCGCGTCCTCAGTCTTAATGGCATTATCAGGGCGAAATGTTGGAAGAACCCTGATTTCGAAAGATCCATTAAGCATTCTATGATATTCGAGGGAGTCTGAGGGGTCATCGGTTGTACAGATGATCTCAACATTCATTTTCCTGATAAGTGTTTTTATGCTGAACTCCTTTGATCGTAACATCTCTGAGGCTTTTTCATAAATTTCCCCGGACGTTGATGGTGACAGGAGATCATAAATGCCAAAATATCGGGCAAGTTCAAGATGTGTCCAGTGGAACAAGGGATTTCCGATTGTTGCCGGAACAGTTTCAGCCCATTTGTCGAACTTCTCCCTGGGAGTGGCACTACCTGTACAGTACTTTTCATTTGCCCCATTTGTTCTCATTGCACGCCATTTGTAATGGTCACCTTCAAGCCATGCCTGGCCCAGGTTATCAAATTGCCGGTCATCCGCTATCATGGAAGGTGAAAGATGGCAATGGAAATCAATTATAGGCTGATTCTCTGAAAAATCATGATATAATCTTCTTGCAGTCTTGTTCTCAAGAAGAATATCTTCATTGATAAATGGTTTCATTTATTTATCCTTTAGGTGTTTATAAGATCAGATATGATTTATGTGTTACCTGATCTATGAGCAAATAAAAATAACAAATTAATTGACCTGTTTTAATTCCATAAAGGGAATTATTAATTTTTAAATGTTGTATTTTTGAGGGATAAAAGATTATTTCAGAATAGATTAAAACTTGAAATATGAAAATTGACCTTAGATATGCTGTCCATCCTGACGACTTCAAAAAATATGATACCGGGAAGCTCAGAAAGGAATTCCTGATTGAAAATATTTTTAACCCGGACCAGATTTCACTCGTTTACTCGATGTACGACAGATATATTGCAGGAGGGGCAATGCCAGTCGGAAAAGCTCTTAATCTCGATACTGCCGATGATCTTAAGTCTGAGTATTTCCTGGAGCGCAGGGAAATGGGATTAATTAATATCGGAGGCGATGCTGAAATTGAGGCCGGAGGCACTGTTTACAGGATCGGGTTCAAGGAAGCCCTGTATCTCGGCAAAGAAACAAAGGATGTTGTTTTTAAGTCAGTCGACGGGCTGAAACCGGCCAAGCTTTACATAAACTCAGCCCCGGCTCATCATAAATACCCATCGAAGAAGGTCACAAAAAAGGATGCTGAAATTGCAACACTTGGTTCCCCCGAAGCCTCCAACCACAGGATAATAAATAAGTTACTGATCAACAGTGTTCTTCCGACCTGTCAGCTTCAGATGGGAATGACCGAGCTAATGTCAGGCAGTGTCTGGAATACGATGCCGGTACATACTCATAACCGAAGGATGGAAGCATATTTTTATTTTGAGGTACCGGAAAAGCAGGGGATCTGCCATTTTATTGGCGATCCCGATGAAACACGCCATATATGGTTGAAAAATGAGCAGGCTGTATTTTCTCCGTCATGGAGCATCCATAGTGCTGCTGGTACATCAAGCTATACTTTTATCTGGGGCATGGCAGGAGAGAATCTCGATTACAGCGATATGGATGTCCGTTATCCTGATACTCTCAAATAGCCCCCATCCCCCTAAAGGGGATTTTTATCGAAGTCCCCTTTAGGGGATTTAGGGGCAAATTTCAAAAGCTGCACTGAGTTTAAAACTTATGATTTATGATTACAGAATTGTTTGATCTGACCGGGAAAGTCGCCCTTGTAACAGGAGGGACTCATGGAATTGGGCTTGCAATAGGACTGATACTTGGAAAAGCAGGAGCAATGGTTTGCGTGAATGATCTCCAGGATGAAAAACTTCTATCCTGCAAGGAAGCCTTCAAAAAAGAAGGTTTGGAAGTCTATACCCTTAAGTTCAATGTTACGGATGAGAAAGATGTTGACAAAGGCATTACACAGATTGAGAACAATATCGGAACAATCGACATCCTTGTCAATAACGCGGGGATTATAAAAAGAATACCTATCCTGGATATGCCGGTGGCTGACTATAAACAGGTAATAGATGTTGATCTTGTTGCACCCCTTATTGTATCTAAGAGAGTTGCTCCAGGCATGATAAGGAAGAGAAGCGGGAAAATTATTAATATGTGTTCAATGATGAGCGTTTACGGACGAAATACCGTTTCTGCATATGCATCTGCAAAAGGAGGACTAAAATTACTTACACAAAACATGACTTGCGAATGGGCTAAGTATAATTTACAAATTAATGGGATCGGTCCCGGTTATATTGTTACCACACAAACAGGACCTATACGTGAAAATGGTCATCCTTTCAACGATCTTGTCATGACCCGTACTCCTGCAGGCCGGTGGGGAGAACCTGAGGATGTAGCGAATGCAGCACTTTTTCTCGCTTCAAAAGCAAGTGACTTCGTTAACGGACACATTCTTTATGTTGATGGCGGTATTCTTGCCAATTTCGGATATGTAAAGGGGGAGAACGATATTTAGATCTTGCAGTCATGCAATCATTCAATCTTGCAATCTTTGGACTTTCCGACTTAAAAGACTGCAAGGACTTCTTCCTTTTATCTTTTATCTTTTATCTTTGAAAGCAGCCAGGCCATGTTTTCTCCCAGAACTTTCATCGTTTTCATTCCTTCTTCATCTTTTAATACATCACCTTTTTCCCTCCCGATTCCGACATTCCAGTACGACGAACCCGGTATTATCATTTCATTAATCAGAAAGAAGTGGTTTAAACTGTCAAAAGTGTGAATTGCACCCGCTCTTCGGACTGAAACAACGGCAGCCCCGGCTTTCCTCCTTAAAGGTTTCCCCGCACCACCCAATGCATAACCTGCTACTTCCATAAAAGCTTTGGCATCGCCTGTCAGATCTGCCATATATACAGGTGAACCAATGATTATCCCATCAGCTTTTTCCATCTTTTCAATGCATTTATTTATTACCTCATTCTTCTGATGACATCTTTTGTCTCCCTTTTTGCGGCATTTCATACATGCAATGCATCCTGATACTTTCTTTCCTCCAATCTGGAAGAGTTCTGTCTTTATTCCGGCAGCTTCAAGAGGTTTGAAAACTTCTTTTATAAGAATTTCAGTATTGCCTCCTTTCCGTGGACTGCAATTAATTCCAAGGACTTTCATATTATGATTAATTAACTAACAGGTTATATTATTTAACGGATAATGTTTGAATTGAGCATGAACTCGCTGAGGGTAATCTCCTGCTTTTTATTTGTTATAATTAGTATCACTTCTTCTCCTCATTTTCTTCCGGAAGTGGTTTGGCATAAAGGTCTTCAACCCTTATTTTTTCGACTGTTACACTTGAAAATTGCTGATCTTCGCGGGCTCTTCCGTTAAAATAAAGGATGCAGGCAAAAATTGGTAGAAGCGACATTGTCAGGCCATTGAGTACAGCTGTAAGTATTATATAGAGAGGCTTAGAGGTAAAATCCAATACTGCTGTTGCCTCTTCCGGATTTTTAACTGCTGAAAAGAAACTACCGGTAAATGGAAGAAGAATAAGCCCGGACAAAATCATCGTGACAACCAGCATAATAATAACGAATACGGCTGTCCATCCTATGTTTGACCAGAAATCCCGGTGAGCAAGTTTGATTGTTCTGCTTATAGTGTTTGCTATGTTCGGCCCTTCAACCATCATTATGGGTAGCATGAAAAGATAAAGGGTCATTATGTATATACCGGCGAACAAAGCTCCGATAACCAGTACCAGAAGTCCAAGAAACAGTACAAATGAACCGGCAATGGCAAGGATTATTATGATCATCAGATAGGGAATGAAATATCTGAACGATTTTAAAATGCATCTGAATATATTATTTTCATTATCAAGCGGATTAAATATTACGTAGGAGTGGAGAATTGTTGTGAAAACCAGACTTAATGCCGAAACTATGACCATCGGCCATAGGTATTCCCTGAGTTTCTGCATCATTTCTTCAATATTCAGCGACTGGTAATTGCCGATATCGATCCTGATCAGTGAACTTAAATACTGAATTATCAGTCCCATTACAAATGAAACTAAAAAAAGCGTGAAGAATTTCCTTGTGTAAAACTCCCACAATGAATTCATTGCACTGTCTATTGTATGAGCTTTATATAGCGGATGACTGCTGATTGGTTCCATAATGCTACAAATATATTATTATCGCCTAAAAGTAAAATAAATATTCAACAAGTTGTTTTAGCTATCAACTATCCAATATAGGCCATGTATTCTGCGCACTATGCCCTGTGCCCTGCGCCTTATAGCTACTTCCCTTTTCTCCACTCCCTTAGAATACCCGCAAAAGGGAATCCTGAATTCTGTTTCCTTGGATTAAAAATTCCTTCATTTACAGCCCTGACATCTTCTATAGTATAGAAAGCTCTAGGATTGAAAGCATTTATGACTTCAAGTGCCTTTTCCATTTCATTGCGGTGGACAATCGTATAGACTAAGTGGACTTTCTCCTTCGCTCCATGCGCTTCAACAGTTGTTGCTCCAAAACCGTTGTGGTTAAGTATCTTTACTAGTTCCATTCCCTTTTCACTAATAAATATCCGGATCATCTGAATCCCTATCGCAAGCTTTTCTTCAATTATCATTCCAACCAGATTCCCTGTCGCAAAGCCAGCAGCATAGGCAACATAGTTTATATAATTATCAAGATTTTGCATAATCTTACTTATGGCGGTTATCCATATCAGAACCTCAAAAAATCCCAATATCGGGGCGATATTCCTTTTCCCCTTGGAAACAAAAATAATACGAAGGGTTCCAATTGATACATCGCAGATACGGGCCAGAAAAATCAATAAAGGCATGATGCCGTAGCTTAGAATATCCGAATTAAAAAATGAGGTTTCCATGTTGACTATGTATTATAAAACAAATATAACATTTGTTATGTACTGAACTTTTCTTAAACTTGCCTGTTGAATGACAGGTACATGATCAGGAAAACCTTGCAGGTTGATCCGATCAGACTGTAATTTTAAGTATAAAAATCTAATTACACATTTTAAAAATTTAATTATGAAATTGAGAAAAACAACTCTGGTCTTAGGTGTCATTGTATTGATAATCTCTGGGTTATCCTCATGTAATCAGTCGCCTTCAAAAAAAAGTACTGATACCGGAATTACATATTACCGGGGCCTGCTTTTCAGTGAGACTCCATGGGATCTCGAAAGAGGATCACGTCAATTGCAGCAGGCAGAAGCTTTGGAAGTTAACAGCTACAAATTTATGCATGACAATTTGGGTCGTCTTATTTCAGTAGAATACGTTAGAGGAGACGAATTGCTTGGTTACTCTTCGATGCGGGGGGCAGCAAAAATAACCTATGAATATTCAGATAACAAACAGATAAAACATTTTTTTGATGAAAATAACCAGCCTGTTGAATCTGAGGGAGCCTTTTTATATGAATATACACTTGATGAAAAAGGTACAAGAACAGGTCTCAAATTCTTCGACAGGAATGGACAACCAGTTGAAAACCGAAATAAGATCCACTCATATGTTTGGAAGGTTCTTGATGACGGAATGGTGCAGGAAAAAAGATATAACCTGGCAAATGAAGAGACTGTGATGAATCCTTTCTGTCCTTTTTATGAGCTTAGATTTGCGTATAACGACATGGGTTATGTTGTAAAAATGGCCAATTATAGCGGGGATACACTTTACAATTGCACTGCTGAAAACTGCGGTGATATAGGAGTCTCCTATTTTACATTTGAACCAAATGAGTATGGTGATGTTAAGAGCTTTTCGGTCTTTAATGTCACAGGACAAATGTCTAATCTCTATTGGGGATGGTCGCGAAGGGTCAGCACACATGATGATAATGGTTATGTTCTTGAGACTGTGGTTTATGATCAGGATAATGAATTTGTTGGCGGCAAGAGTGTGCCTGTGACGCAAAATTCATATGACAAGTATGGCGCTTTGATCGAAACAAGGAACATGGACAAAGACAGGAATATTATCAATAGTCCCGAAAATGGTGTTGCAATTACTGAATACAAATATGACGAAAAGGGTAACCGTACTGAAACACTGAGCTATGATAAAGACAGGAAAACTGTTTCTCTTTAATCCATATCTTCAGTAAGTTTATGAAACGTCTGACATATTTATCGCTGATTCTGCAATTGATCCTTTTTACCCTCTATGGATGTACAGGGAAAAAAACTGAGAAGAAGCAGGAAGATTCAAAAGTAACCGCAGTTGTTGCCACATCCCCTGAAATCGGACAGGAAACCTTGTTATTGCTTAAGGATCTGGAAGATAACGGAGATTATGTTAATAGTCAGTTCTTTCCAAGTCTTATCAAAGCATCTGTTGTCAATGAAGAGTTGGGAGGAAAAGATCTTGTTATTGATCTGAGATCGAAGGAAATGTTTTCAAAAGGTCACATAAATGGGGCTGTATACAAAAATTTCGAAGAGCTTCCGGAGTATTTTGAAACAGGCATTAAGCCATTTGAATATGATAAAATAATCCTGGTTTGTGATGACGGCCAGGTTTCCAGCTATACGACCTCGCTGCTCCGGTTAATGGGCTACGGAAACGTATTTGCAATGAGATGGGGAATGAGCGGGTGGAATAAGACATTTGCAGAGGAGGGCTGGCTTAAAGGGGTATCAGGGAAATATGAAAATCGTCTTGAAGCAAGTTCGAATGAGATTCCTCAGCCCACTGGAATGCCGGAAATCAAAACCGGATTTATGACAGGAAAGGAGATTGGGGATGCAAGATTCAAATCTCTTTTTGCAGAAGGAACAGGGGACATTCTGATTACTTCAGATGACATTTTCAATAATCCTCAAAAATACTTCATAATCAACCTTGAAAGAAAAGATAAATATGATGATGGCCATATCCCGGGAGCGATAAGGTACAAACCCGAATCGACACTCGGTTTCACCGAAATGATGTCGACTATCCCATTTGATAAAACTGTGGTTGTTTATTGCGGAACGGGACATAACTCAGGTTTTGCGACTGCCTTCCTGAGACTTATGGGTTACGATGCAAGAACATTGAAATATGGAAACAACAGCTTTATGTATGATAAGATGGTGAAGCAGAGAAGTGCCTTGTCATGGCTGCCTTTCTCACTTACTGAATCAAATGATTTTCCTGTGGTAAAATAATATAAATATTTTTCAGGCCCATTTCACTTAGGACCATCCAGACTTTTGCTGATATAGAACTTTTGTCGGAATACAGAATAACAGGGCCCTTATTTCTTCGCAGGATATCAAGGTTACCTTTTTCCAGTACCGATTCAGGATCCAATTTCAGAACATCATCCTGAACCGGTTTACTGACCGTATCTTCACCGTCAAGGGCAATAATAAGTTTTTCCCCTTCAATCGATTCTATTTGGTCTTCAGTCAGAATGTTGGATCCGTGTACCGATGGCTCTGCCCATTTTACGGCATCATATCTGAAATTATTTTGATTGAAAGTCCTCAAAAGGACAAACAGGGTCACCGTTGAGAATATCAATATAACAAGCCAATATTGTTTTATAAATTTCATAGGTTTTTCTGATGGTTTACAATTTTACTCACACCCGCCGTCAAGCTTTTTAGCAGAAAATCTTTTCGATTCCAGAAATCTGGTTTTCAGACTATCCGGAAGGGAGTTCAGCTCAGTGAACATTTCTCCTGCACGTTTTCTTGTTTCGAACAATGCATTTTCCCGTGCTGTGATCCTGTCGCCAGAGAACCTTGTTTCAATAATAGTCTTACTCCATTCTGAAACTCCGCCTTCCATGAGATAGGTGTTTTTATATCCCAG
>CAZCQC010000287.1:0-4793 GCA_964500155.1 uncultured Rikenellaceae bacterium
TTTAGAAAGATCCCCTCCTGGGGGCCGAGCGTTTAAAATTTGCCTGGTGGGCAAATTTAGCGAAGGAGCCAGAATGCAGGGGAGATTTGTGGTGGAGGGGTTTGGGGTGGGTTTTTTGGTCAGTTAATAGTTATAGTCCGAAGCTCACTCCAAGCAATATGAACGGCATAAATTCGGGCTGTCGGATTGCCCTGTTGGCATCCTTGTATAAAAAGTATACGTTATCGTTCTGATTATCTCTTGTCGGATTTATGTTGTCGTTGTCGGGACTGTAAGAAGTATCATGACCTGTTAATGTTGAGGGGATGTAAAAATCCAGTCCATATGCAATAATAAGGCCCAGGTTCTGAGTCATTTTAAAATGATTTTCAATTCCGGCTCCGATTCCCCACTGGTGGGACCTCACTTCAAAATCTTCATTTCCCCCGACATATTTGAAGTCCCCTTTAAATGCTGAGAACCTTGGCCCAAAAACAAGATATGAATGATTAATATTAAAGACAGTTTTTGAAACAAGAAGATCAAGTCTCAGGTCAATCGATCTTCCATGCTTCTCAGGGGTTCCGTTTGTATTATTATTAATAAAAATTCTCCGGGCATCAAGGGCATCTCCCGGATTCAGAAAGGTGTAACCCAGTCCGAAACGGAGTTTAAACGGAAATTCCGGCGCGAAATTGGACGCTGTTACTTTTGTCTGGAATCCAAGTCCCCTGTTATATCCTGTTAAAACTTCTCCTGAAAATTTAAGCTGATTAATTTTTCCTTCCTGACTACTGGCATTGTATGAAAAACATGATATGATCAGAACCATAATGGCGGAGGGTATTCTTCCTTTCATAAGCAATAAAATTTTAGTAAAACATATGACTAATGCCTTTTTAAAACGTTTTAAACCTATTAAAATTGTATTCAGGTGGCTCAAGGCTTTGTGATTGGGATTCCCGGGAGGGAGGTTATTTTACGATCTGACAGCCATAAATTATCAGCTTTCAATCTGTTTGTTATATTTCGGGTAATTCGTAGCTTTATATCTTCTTTTCTCCGGAAAAAACGAAGATCTGCCACTTAGACTATTCCTTCCCCCAAAAAATTACCATCATAAATTTTGATTTCATCTCAAAAATACCTATGTTAGTAGACAATTAACTAATGAATTAGGAATCAGATTGGCGAATAATCAGGAAGTCGTTTGCATTTACTAATGGTTACAGAAATTTTATCTGACAAATTTGTCTGACTCCCTTTTGAATACAATCCAAATTGTTATCCAAGTTCTTAAAATATAACAAATTAATAAAATAGATGAAATCCGGAATATTGTCATTTATCGTAACTATTCTTCTTGCTGCAGCTTGCAACACAGGGAATAGTGACAGAAGGACCAGTTCAGCAGCCCTGCCGTATATGATTGATCTTGAAAGCGGCATCGGGAATCCTGAACCGGTTCTGCTAAGCACTGTAGCGAGTGAAATAGAATATGTTCCGCTTGAAACTGATACTGCCTGCATGCTGAGAAGGATATCAAATCTGGCGCTTTGTGATTCTTTTATAATTGTCAGCGACGGCACAAAACTGATACTATTTGACCGGCAGGGGAATTACTTGAAACCGGTCGGATCTGTAGGCAGGGGGCCTGAAGAATATACTTATATCAGGAGTTTCTTTGTTGATGAAAACAGCAGGGAAATTTACCTTCTCTCAATGGGAAAGGTCATGGTCTTTGGCTTCGACGGGAAGTATAAAAGATCGTTTAAGGCAGATTTCCGGCCTTCGCAGGTTATCAGCAGGGATCAGAACACTCTCATATTCCATCTTTTCAATTTATCGGGTCCGTCGCCTGATACCGCCTGGAGCTGGTACATAACCGACAGGCAGGGTGCTATAATCAGTAGGATTCTGAATCATCATAAAAGAATGAGCCAGCCTGGGCTTTTAGTCCCCGATTCCCCTTTGTACCTGTATGACGGCACTGCTCATTTTCTGGAGTTTGGCAACGATACCCTTTATTATTTCAATGAACAAGTCAGGGAACCTTATGCAATATTTAATGCCGGAAAACTAAAAATGGAGACCGATCTGCATCTTACCCCGGAAACAATCAAGGAGGTGTCAGACAGAATACAGGGGAACTTCTGGATAAAAGAGATACGCGAAAGTTATGATTTTCTATTTGTTAACCTTGCCTGGGGACTTTCCGACTCAGTAAGTTATTGCATCTATGACAAGAAAAATGCCAGACTTACTGTTTTAAAGGACAATGGCTTTGCGGATGACATTAATGGAGGACCGGCTTTTTGGCCTCTTGTCGTTGGTGACAATAATACCCTGGTAGATTATGAGGATGCTTTTACATTTCTAAAGGAGATAAAATCAGATAAATCAGGTGCAGCAGGAGAAAATGCAGGAAAAATCAGTAAAAAGCTTTCGGAGATCGGCCGAAGCATCGATGAAAGCTCCAATCCGGTTCTTGTAATCACCAGATTGAAAAATTAAAAACGTGCTTAAAAGCTAATAATGGCCATTTTCTTAGTTATCCGAAGTATGTCTCTTTTTTCTCGCAGATTGATGCAGATCTTTTTAAACAGATTTCTTTGTTCTCTTTGCCCTGCATTGCCCGCCGAAGCTTTAGCGAAGGTGGGAGCTCTGTGCCCTGTGCCTAAATACCTTTTCGCCGTTACGCCCTTATGCCTTTAAGCCATTCTAAAATGTAACAAATCATAACAAAAAGATACTTGTTTTAACCACTCCGTAAAATTCAACAAACTATGAATCAATCAATGATTTCGTTAATCAGATCTCTGTGCTTCTTCTGCATCCTGACTATCATTACTTTCACATTCTCAGGATGTAAAAAGAAGCCAATTGCCTATAAAACTAATATCAATGGTAATGAGGTTGTTATCTGTCCTGTCAATAAAGTAACCGATACAGTCCAGCTGAAATTAAGCAGCCTGATAGAATCCTGTAATGTTGTAAAACTTCAGAATATTAATGATGCACTTTTTGACCAGGCCTGGCATACAGAGGTTTCGGAAAATTACATCTGCATAAAAAGTTATGGCCAGCTGCCTGCGAAATTATATGATAAAAACGGCCAGTTCTTAAGAAATATAGGATCAGTCGGAAGGGGTCCCGGAGAGTATCCAACGCTTAACGGACTCCAATTTAACCAGAAGAGTGATATGCTCTTTTTACTCCCATTCGGCAATGCACGAAAAATACTGGTCTATGATGTATCGGGTAATCATTTAAAAGATATTCCTCTTGTATTTACCCAACGCAAGTTTAAAGCATTCTTTTCTCCTGATTCAATAATTACAGTCTTATCAATGCCGTTTGAGAATGATTCTGCCATTTGCTATCAGCAGACTTTTGCAGGAAAACTGATTCAGAAGATCTCTCCTCCTTCATATTTATTAAATCAAAGCTTCGATGGTGAGATTTTCACAAACTACCTGACACCTGAATATGATCTGTATAATACTGCTACTGATACTTTATATCATTACAACATAGAGAAAAACACCCTGGAACCAAAGTTCGCGAAGGATTTTGGAGATAAGAAATATGTTAGCATCAGCCGTGAAATACCTGGTTACTATTATTTCTTCTTTTATAATCAGGAAACAGGTTCAAAGAAAATCCTCGTTGACAAAAAAACTTTAGATGCAAATTACTTTAATCTGAAAAACGACTTTTTTGGAAATATTGATGCTTCACCGGTTTTCAGCAATGGATATTTTATAAACAATGTAGCTGCAATAACTCTGAAAAAACAAATTGAGAAAGCACTTAATATGAAAGATTTATCAGAAAATGATAGACAGAAACTTATCGATTTTAATAATAATCTCAAACAGGATGATAATAATATAATTTTCTATGGCCGGTTAAAAAAGAATTAAGCATACCATGGATAAATTATTTAATCCTCAGGCTGGCAAGCTGTCTATATTACCTGACCTCCTGAATTAATAAAAAATAAACGAAGATGAAGACAATCAGGTTTATAATTCTGATAATCCTGGCAACATCCTGCACCGGTGGGACCCGACAAGAACCGGTTCCTGTTATAGATCTGCAAAATCCTGGTGAGACAAGGGACTTATATCTGAGTGAACTGCTCGATGATATCAACATTGTGAAACTTGAAACTAATAATGAAATATTGCTTGGTCAGAATACTAACTATGTGGTTGGCGAAAGATATTTAATTACAATTGACAATGAAAAGATCCTTCAGTTTTCAAACAATGGCAGGTTTGTTAGAACGCTCGCAAAAGCAGGAAATGGCCCCGATGAATTTTTAAGGGCAGAAGCTTTTGCTTTGGATGATAAAAACGATATCCTGTATTTAAACCACAGAGGCGATTCCCGTAATGTATCAGCTTTTGATCTGAAAACAGGCGAACGTATTAAAAGGATACCAACCGGAGTTGATAACCTGATCTCACAGATAATTGTATCGGGCGATTCAATCCTGACAATTGTTCCCCGGATGAACAGTGAATATAATTTATACAACCTGACAACTTCAGGAAAACTCATCAATGGGATCGCTCCGCCAAAGGTAAAAGGCATTGGCCTACAGACCAGCATTGATATGGTAATGAATGAATTGTTCTATATGCCCAAGGAGTTTGACACATTATATTTAGTAAATGGAACCTCATGTAAGCCATATTGCTTTTTTCATATCGAGGACAGATTTACTTATGAAAACAATGAAATCGGGAACTTCGTTTATTTATCGGCAAATGCGCCAGGCTTTATGATTGCAAATAAAGCACATG